>NZ_JBDPLY010000057.1:0-16054 GCF_039871695.1 Actinomadura sp. B10D3 | reverse complement strand
CGTTGCCCGCGACCTCCTCGCCGAACATCAACCAGGACTGTTCACCCTGAACCACAGCGAACACTGAAATTCGCCCCATCACCCAGCACAACACACAGACCAGCCGACCACTCTCAAAACTCCCTCTGAGGACGAGGGCTCGTGGCCTGTCCCGCGACGGTTCCCAGCCCTGCGCCGCGACCCGCCGGACATTACGGCTGTCACCGCATGGACGTACTTTTCGGCAAGCACAACCTTGAGGTAGTCGCAGCTACGGGGGCAATCTGGCCACAATTTTGGCGCTAAACAACAAAAGTTTGGTTAATCTGGATATATACGCCTATCGGGGATAGAATCCAATGCATTGCACCAGTCATCGATAATTTGTCTCTGTGTTTCATCTTCAAGAAATTCAGCCACGCGAGCCAGGGCTTCGATGGTCTGCCTGAAAGTCGAGATCCATTTAATTCTTACATAGTAAGACTCATCTATCTGAACACCTCTTGGAACGCTAATCGCCTCTCGGAGGCGATTCACGACAATCTCGGGTGAGCGACCGAATTCCTCAATGAAGCGAGACGCCACCAAGTGAGGATCACGGACTTCATTGCCTTTCTGGACACCAAAATTTTGGATCGCGACAGCACATGCCATCATTCGTCGATGAAGAGTGTCCTCTACGCCTAGGCCGCCTTGACACTCGGCCTTGTCAAGCGCACGGACCAGCAATTCAGCCCACCGCTCCGCATCCTCCTCGCCAACATCTACACCCGACATCCCCGAGGTGCAAACCGATATCACCGTAGTCCACCAGGATGGCCTACTCTCTGGAAGGTCACTGCGCTGCAGCAGGACAGCCATGTCATCAACCGCGCTGATTGCAGCGACCCGACGCTCATCAATTGGGAATTCCTCTGACACCGTCTCACCCAACGTCTGGAGACGAAATGAAGTCGATACCAGCTCTCCGAAACGCATTCTCTCCTATCTCCAGGGTCTCCAGTCCAGGCAAGAAATGCCCACTATGCCTGTTGATGAAAACAGGAAACCCTTCCATAAAGGTACCGGATCCTGCCGCAAGCAGCTTTCCGTTGAGTCCAGCAAGGACAGTGTGAGCAAGTTCCATGCGGGACCATTCCCCCGCTCCCCCTCCCGCGTACGCGGGCATTACCTTAAGTTCATCATCCATAGTCACCGCCCACTTGAAATCAGAAGCACCGCCGATGGCTTCCCTCAAGCCGCCCATCCCAGCCCCCTCTGAGAGAGACACTGGGCTCACTCCTCGGTTGGCAGCGGCCTTCAACTCTATCCGCTGGATCGCCTCCGACCGATTGTTTGAGAGACCACAGTTGTGGACGAGAACCGGGGCGGTACCGGCGAGAACATAATACGTGTGGTGCGTGTCGACGGTGAGGTTGTGGACGTGATGATGCTGAGTCCAGATCTTGACAGCGGTGATCTCGATGTGGGTGCCGGCGCTGGTGCGAAGCCACATCCCGGGCTGTAGTTTGGCGGCGTCGATCCATTTGCTCGCTGCAGGGACCCAGAAGGGGTGGCCGTCGGTCGCGGTCAACTCTCCGGTCTTATGGCCACGTTCGCCATCGGTATCGACGGTGAGTTTGACCAGACGCTTGATCCCGGTGCCGGTGATCGTTGCTCGCACGGTCTGCGCCGAAGTGCCGCCGCTAGTCGTGTTGGTGGCCTGTACCTTGTCGCCGACCTTGATCTTTCCGATCGGTTTGGTCGATCCGTCGGCCATGAGGACGTGGGCGTTTGGTACGAAGCTGTTGCACGAAGCTTTTGCTCCGCCTGCGGCTGGGGTGTCGGCTGCTGCTTTTCCGGACTTCTTTCCGGCTGCGGGTACCGTTTTCGCCGCGCTGCCGCTGCGGCCTGGGGCTCCGCCCTTTGCTCTGCCTGTGATCTTCTGGAGGATCTTCGGGGCGACTCTGCGGAGTACGGGGGCGGCGGCTTTGGCTGCTAGCAGGCCGCTCGCTGCCAGGCCGGCGTCTATGACTGCGCCGGTGAGGGCGGATTTGAAGCCGCCTATGAGGGTTTGCTGGTCGGCTGGTGTGTTCTGGTGGTAGCTGACCGCGCCGTAGACCCATCCGCCGATGGCGGCGCAGCCGACGACTGCGGTGCCGCCGGTGGCGGCTGCGCATAGGCCGCCTGCTGCGATTCCGGCGATGGTGGCCTGGTGTTTCTTCAGGAAGCCGCCGACCTTGCCGACCTTGCAGCTCCACCCGCAGTGCTTCTTGACCGGTACCGGGTTTCCGCCCACGGAGCCGTTGCAGCCGACCCAGCAACCACCGCCGCTCGGCGCGCGCGGCGGCGCGACGTATGCGCCGCCACCTCCTCCGCGCCTGAAGGCGTTGCGATGCTGGTTGGCGTTGTCCCAGCGTTCGCGTGCTCCGTCGTTGATGGGTGTGCGGCCGGGGGTGAAGCCTCCGTCGCGGTATTGGCCGGTGGGGTCGGCGTGGTCGATGGGGTTGTTGCCTGCGTAGGAGTAGGCGTTGGCGGTGAGGGGGTCGCCGCCGCCTGTGATGGGGTCGGCGCTGAGGAAGCGGCCGGTGATGGGGTCGTATTCGCGTGCGCCGAGGTGGGTGAGGCCGGTGGTGGTGTCTTTGGTGCCGCCGACGTAGCCCTTGTCCATGGCGAGGGGCCAGGTGCCGATGGGGGTGCTGCGTTCGGTGCCGAAGGGGGCGAAACGGCGGACGCTCCAGGTGTTCTGGTCGACGGCGTTGACGGTGGTGTCGGCGCTGCCCTGGTAGTCGGGGATGAGGAACTGGATGGTGGAGCTGGAGGTGCCGGTGCGGTAGGCGACGTTTTGTCCGGCGTGGCTGTAGTAGCGGATCGCGGTGACAGTTCCGCTGGTGGAGACCTTGAGTTCCTGGCTGGCCAGGTAGAGGGTCGTGCCGTTGGTGTCTTTTCGGATGAGGCGGTTGCCGGCGGCGTCGTAGATGAAGCCGGCCAGTTCCTTGCCGGCGTCGTCGGTGACCTTGGAGAGGTTGCCTTCGGCGTCCCAGATGAGTTTCTGCCCAGGCCGGGCGGTGGTGTTGCCGACCTGGTCGTAGGTGTACAGGTCAGTAGTGCTAGTGGTTCCGTCCGTTTCGGTGAGCGACTTCAGCGCGTGCGGGCCGGTTAGGCCGCTGTCGCCAAGCGGGGCGGGATAGTTGTAGGTGCGGGTCTTGTCGGCGGTGGGTCCGCCGGTGAAAGCGTGCTGTGTCTCCTTGGTGCGGTTGCCGACCTTGTCGCCGTAGTTGCCGTTGGGGTCGTACTGGTAGCTGGTCCAGTAGGGGGCGGGGCCGCCGATGGTGGCGGCGGTCGGCGCGGCGTTGCAGTCGGTGCCCGTGGTGGACCAGGCTTCGGTGAGGCGCTGGGCGTAGTCGTAGGTGAAGCACTGCCGGTCGGCGGCCTTGTCGGCGGCGTTGGTCAGGATCGATCTGATGGAGCCGGCGTCGGTGTAGTCGTAGATGGTTTCCAGGTCGAAGGTGGCGGGCGAGGACTGGCGTTTGACGGTGGAGCGGGTCAGACGGTTGGTGGCGGGGTCGCGGTCGAAGGTCTGC
This sequence comes from Actinomadura sp. B10D3, assembly GCF_039871695.1. NCBI lineage: Bacteria > Bacillati > Actinomycetota > Actinomycetes > Streptosporangiales > Thermomonosporaceae > Actinomadura > Actinomadura sp. B10D3. Next base: position 12,512 of record NZ_JBDPLY010000057.1, on the reverse strand, counting down.
CAGAGGAATTTGTCCGAGACCGACGCCATGGCGAGCTGGGTGATGTCGCCGTGCCCGTTATAAGTGGTGCCGGCAACGTAGGTGGCAAGGCCGTGCGTCCATTCGGGCAGGCCATCGTCGTTGTACTCAGTGGTGACGTCCTCGGCGGGCAGGCCGCTGCTGCCTCCGACCGCCGGGTAGGAGGTGGTGAGCGGAGAGCCGTTGAAGTTGTAGGACTGGGTGGTGGTGTAGGTCCCGGCCAGCGCTCCCTGGGACGCCGGGATCGTGACGGTGGTTCCCTTGGCGTTGTAGAGCCCGTCGTAGCCGGTGATGGCGGTGACGTAGTTGTCGTTGCCGATGTGGCGGGTGGAGGTGGCGGGCAGGCCCTTGGCGTAGGGGACGGTGTCGTAGGTCATGGAGGTCAGCGGCGTGGCGCCGTTCTTGGCCTCCAGGGGGCGGCCGAGGTTGTCGTAGCTGTAGTTCAGCGTGGTGCCGCGGGCGTCGGTGCTGGTGGCGACCTGGTCGAAGTGGTCGTAGGTGACGGTCGAGGTGCCCTTGTCGGGGGTGGTGGCGGTGACCGGGCGGCCCTGGACGTCGTAGGTGCGCTTCCAAACGTTGCCGGCGGCGTCGCGGGACTCGGCCGGACGTCCGGCACCGTCATAGGTGAGGCTGGTCGCCAGGTAGGGGCCGGACAGGTCGGTGGTCTTGTACTGGCGGGTTTCGACGGTGCGGCCCAGGGCGTCGGTGAGGGTGGCCGAGGGCATCGCACCCGAGGGTGGGATGACGGTGGTGCGTTCACCGTCGTATCGGTTGGTGGTGGTCCACTTCTGGGTGGAGTAGCTGTAGAGCGTGGTGGTGAGGATCCGCTCGGCGCCGTCGTAGGTGCTGAGGGTCTGGCTGGGGATCTGGTTGTCGTCAGCGGTGGTCAGGACGCCGGACGGGTCGCCGGTGAGCACGTAGGCGGCGTTGGTCTTAAAGACCAGGCCGCGGCTGTCGTACTTGGTGTCGGTGACGATCCGGCCGCCACCGGCGGCCTCGTTCTGCGACTGGCGGGCCCGCAGCAGCCCGTCGAGCAGGTCGACGGAAGTCTCGTAGGTGACCGGGCTGGTCTTGGTGAGTGTCTTGGTGGTGACCGAGACCGGGTTGCCGTCGGTGGGGAAGGCATAGGTGTAGATCGTGGAGGGCCGGTCCGGGTTGTTCTTGCGCGTGTTGTTGGGCAGCCACGCGCGGACCAGGCGGCCCAGCCCGTCGTACTCACCCTCGCCGACACGCCCGTTGGGGTCGGTGACCTTGGTCGGGGTGCCGCGGGCGGGGTTGTACTCGGTGGTGGTGGTGAATCCGGCCGGTGTGGCGCCGCCGACACTGATCGGCGGGGTGGTGAGGGTGCTGGATTTCAGCCAGCCCTCGGGCGCGTTGGTGTAGGTGGAGACAGTGGTGCGGTCGTCGTCGGGGGTGGCGGCGTCGCCGACCTCGGTGGTGTTCAGGACGCGGCCGTAGCCGTCGTAGGTGGTGGTGACGGCGGGCGTCATGGTGGAGCGGCCGCCTGTGACGCCGGTGGCCTTCTCGGTGCGGGTGGCGTTGCCGACGGTTGGGTAGGCGCCGTAGGTCTTGCCGTCGTAGATGATCTTCGTGTCGGAGATCATGTCGGCGGCGACCAGGTTCGGTTCGTGGCTGGCGTCGTTGTCGCAGTCGACCGCTACCGACAGGGTGCGGATCGGCAGGGTCTGGATCGCGCCGGCGGGGGCGGTGCCGCTGGGGAATACGGTGCGGGTGCAGGTGTCGTCGGCGGCGGTGGTGACATCGCCCTCGTTGTCGACGGCGACGGTGCGGCCCAGCGCGTCGTAGTCGAAGGTGGTCTCGGTGTTGAAGTCGGTGCCGTCGGCCTTGCGGGAGCGGCCCTTGGTCCACTCCGGCTGGACGCGTCCGCCGTCGACGGTGATGTCGTCGTCGGAGTTGGTGTCGTGGAAAGTGCGGCTGATGGTCTTGGTCCACTTGGGCCGCGACACGCTCGCCCCGATTTCGGCGGCATCGGTGAAGGCGCCGTTGAAGGTGCGGCTCTCCAACACGGCACCGGCGAGCGAGTCGATGTCGGTGATCCCGCCGAGCAGATTCTTGGAGTCGGTGACCGTCACGCTCTGGCGGGGGTTGCCCTTTCCCTGGTAATTGCCGTCCATGCCGCGGGCGTAGGTGGTCTCGGTCCGTGACTGCTGTTCACCGTTTTGGCCGTCGCCGGTGACGGTGCGGACCTTGGCGTAACCGCGCCATTGGGACCAGGTGCGCCATTTGTCCTTGGTCATCCCGTCGTCTTCGGCGTACCGCCATGCGGCGTCGCCGAGGTAGGTGTAGCTGGTGATTTGGGAGCGGGACTGGCCGGTGTTGTCGGCCTCGATGATGTAGCTGGCGACGTACTTGTGGTACCAGTCGTTGACCAACCTGCCGTCGGGTTGTGTCCACTTCACCGGGAAGCAGCGTTTGGTGTTGCTCTTGGGATCGGGCATGCCTCCGGCCGAGTAGATACAGTCCCCGGCGGGAGTGGGCGTGGCGTACGGGTCGGAGTAGCCGATGCTGGTGGTCCCGCCGGTGCCGTTGTCGATCCCGACCAGGCGGGGCCGGTCGTAGCCGGGCAGGGCGTCGACGCCGGTGCCGGACCGTCCGGTGATCACGCGGTTGGTCATGAGCTGACCGAACAGGGTGATGCGGGGGGCTGGGGTGTCGCCTCCGTCGCGGCCGGTCTGGTCGATGGTGTGCAGCCAGAGCGCGCCGTTCTGGTAGGTCTGGCCCAGGTCCCAGGTGTCGACGATCTTGTAACCGGGGTCCTCGGTGGCGACCGTCTGGTCGTTGCGGAGCTTGGTGGTGACCTTGGTCAGGCGTTTGCGGTTGAAGAACGTCGGTGAGGTCTTGTCATATCCGCAGGTCTCGTCGTTGTCGCAGATCCGGTCATCCGGCAGATCGGTGCGGGAGGAGACGGTGAAGCGGACGCGGCCGGTGGCCTTGGCGGCGTAGCTTGAGCCCTTGCGCTGGCCGTAGTCGATGCGGCTCAGGTAGCCGCCGGAGTCGTACCGGGTGCCGCCGCTGGTCTGCAGGTAGCGCGTGTAGTTGTTGGTCTCTTTCTCATAGAAGTAGGTGATGGTGCTGTTGTGCGGGTCGACGACGTGGTCGAGATTCCAACGCCAGGCCTGCTGGCACCAGGCATCCTTGAACGTGCTGTCGTAGCAGGGCTCACCGTCGCTGTCGCCGAAGACCGGGACGGTCCATGCCGAGTTGGTCTCGTTCTGACCGCTCGTCCAGTCATCGGGACGGTTGACGCCGAAGTAGTACTCGACGCCGTCCAGGTCGGTCAGCTTCCAGTACTCACCGTCGTTGTCGCCGTTGGTGGCGCCCGTCAGCCGTTCGATGGTGGAGCCGTCGTCGTTGCGGGGACGCCAGGTCTGGGCAGCGCTGTCGTACAGCAACTCGGTGGAACGGCCGTTCAGAGACAGGACCGCGTTGTGGCGGCCCCAGCACAGGTCACCGGACGCGTGACCGGCGTCAATGCAGGGCTTGTACTTGCGTTCGATAAAGCCGGGCCAGTAGTCGAAACCGTCGCCGATCCAGGACGCCTGGGAGTTGTCGGCTGCGGTTTTGCCGTCCACCGCCCCGGAACTGTATCCGATGGTGACCTCGGGCATCAGCTCGCCGGGGACCGGCGGCAGCCGCACCGGATAGCTCCAGGAGAATTCACCGGTGTTGCTGCCCGCGTTCCAGTTGGACGCCGGGGAAAGGCTGGTGGCCCCCCAGTCACCGGTCGGGCCGGACGGCCCTGCCTCGACACCCAGCACCGTCGTGTTCGCCCCGGCGGCGCCGGCCTGCGCGGTTTCAACGGCCACGGCCACATCGGCCGACAAAGTCGCGGTTTCGGCGTCGTTGACGGTGGGCAGAACGGTGCGCTTCCGGCATTGCGCCTTTTCGGGGGTGGTCAGGGCGCACGCCAGCAGTTGCACCAGGCGTAGCCGGGACGCCCAGTCACCGCCGTGGGCGTTCTTGAACTGCGCGTAGCTCAGCCCGACCTTGACGTTTCCGGCCCGCGGCGCCGAGACCGATATGACCGCTTCGGTGCGGGTGGCCTTGGCGGTCTTGCGGTCGGCCATCTTCACGTCCACGCGCGGAGGAACCGCTGGGGCCGCGGTTCGCTCGCCCTTGCGCGCGGTGGGTGCACCCGCCCAGACCGGTAGCTTGCCGGCTTGCACCCATCCACCGGCTGCCTGGCCGTCCTTCTTGCCGGTGGTCTGTGTCGACAAGTCTGCTGTGCCTCGGCCGGGCTCGGGCCAGACCGGGGCGGCGGGCTTGGAGGTGATCGGTGTGCCGGCCGTGCCGGGAAGCTTGGTCGTCCGGGCTTTGACGGGCTTGCCCTTGATACGGGGAGTCTTCTGAGTGGCTGGACGGCGCTTGGCGCCGTCCTCGGAAAGGCTGGGCCGCACCGCTGCCGCCGCCTCACCGGCCACACCGGCCAGCAAAGCAAGAGCGAGCACGACCGCCACCGCGCAGATCAGCCCGTGTGCCCGGCCGAGCGCACGCAACACACCTTTCACTGACGCCTCATTTCTGTGGAAGGCACCACGGCTGCCACGGCACGGTCACCGGCCGGGCCGTTACACGGGCTTTGGTCGGTCAGCGGACGTCGACGTAGTCGGTGGCCTGGGCGGGGAAGTCGGTCTTGCTCGTGTCAGGGGAGGCGTAGGGGCTGAGGTAGTAGGCCATCCAGGTCGCGTCGGCGGGGGTCTTGCACTTCATCTGGAACCAGCCTGTTGAGCTGGTCGCGTCGCCGCCGTTGGTGCAGGACGGTGTCCGCCAGGTGCTCTGCCCCTTGAGGCGGTACTTCGCGCTGACCCACTTGCCCTTGATCGGCTGCCAGCCAGCTGAGGACGTCCAGCGCATCAGGCGGCCATTGACCGTCAGGTACTGTCCCTTGCGCGCAGGTTCGGGTGAGGCGTTGTAGCTGGCGATCCCGGTTTTGTAGTAGACGCGGAACGGGTAGCCCGAGTCGATCTTGGTGTAGGTGGCGTCTCCGGCGTAGCTGGTGCGCAGCCACCCGGCCGTCCACGCCGTCGCGCCGATCTTCACCCTGCCCTGGGTGTCGGTGACGCCTGAGCCGACCTGCTTCCAGCCCGTCTTCGGGTAGCCGGAGGTGCCCTTGGGCGCCCACCACAGTGTCACTTTCTGCCCGGGAAGCGCCTCGCCGCGCACTGCCTTCAGCGTCCGCCGGACCTCGAAGGCCTTGCCACGCAACGGATAGACCGGGTTGGTCTCCCGATCGCCCAGCGCATGGTCGATGTACAGCCGGCTGATCCAGCCGAGCACCCGGGCCGAGGTCTCGGCGACCTGCCCGTAGCCGGCCACGCGCGCGATGATGTTCCCCGGCCCCGGGTAGAACGTCGCACGGAACCGGCCGCCGTCCTGCACCGTGGCCGTCACCCGCAGTTGCCCGTCTGGGCTGTCGAAGTGCACGACCAGACCGGCCGGGGCCGCCACCCATCCAGCCCCGCGGTCCTGCTGCACCTGCCCTGTCACGGTGACGTCGGCGTCCCAGTTCTCCACCGCTACGGGGTCGACCACGATTCGCTGCGGAATCGTCGCCTCCGCCGCCTGCGCCGGAGAGGCGACCAATGCCACCGCCGTCAATATTCCGCCCATCACGGCCGGCACTGCAGTCCTCATGTTCGAGCTCAATTCCTTTGCATTCGCTGAGCGCCTTCCTTGGTGGCGCTCTTTATGGGACCTACTAGCCGCAAGTGGCTGCTTGCCCGAGCGGTTTCGTTTGCCCAGGCCTCGTCACTGATATTCCAGCTTCCAGATCTGACGCGCGGGAATCGGTTCCACCGGATTGGCCTGGACCACCCGCGCGTCCTCTGGCGCCCCCTGGTCGCGAGCGTCGGCGACCAGGCCACTGTGCTTGGCGATCAACCGGTAACCGAGATTGCCGTCGTCAGCGATACCGGCAACCTTCCACAGTTGATGCTCCGCGCCCGGCTCACAGGTGCCCTGCTGGACGGCGGCGTCGGCCTGGGTTTGCGCATCGGCCACCTCCAGGCAACGAACCGCCGACGGGTCGCCGTTCATTGTGTTGACGTTGGTGAGCATGTAGTAGCCGTCGCCGTAATCAGAGAATCGCCATTTCTGCCAAGGTCCGCCGTTGCACTCCCACGGCAACACGATGGCCCCATCCGCTGTAGAGCCGCCTGCGACGTCCAGGCACTTCTGCTGGTCTGTTTGATTGCTGTTGACAAGCAGCCGATGGGTTATCCCGTCAAGATGATGACGCTTCAGAGCAGTGATATTCCACAACTGTTCATCGGCGATGGGATCTGTGCACGACCACTGGGAAACGTTCGCTCCGGGAGCTGGTGAGCCCGCGTCAACGGCCAGGCACTTGTCGCTCCGCCGAGACTTCAGCCAGTACCCGCCGGCCTTCTTCTCCGGTTTCCACTGCTGGCCCGTGCTGCCGTTGCACTCGTACTGCCACACGTTGCGTCCGTCGGCGGTCCCCGAACCGTCCGTACCGTCCACGTCCAGACATTTTCCGCTGTTGGGACTGGTCAGCGTATAGTAGCCATCTCCGACATCGGTGAACTGCCAGTCCTGCGCAGGGTGCGTATTACAATTCCACTGCTGCACGTTTGTGCCGTTCTCCACCCCGGCGCCCGCGACATCCAAACAGTGACCTGAGTTGACGTTCACCAGACGCAGCGTCTTCCCGGCGAACTCATGGTCCTGGACCGACTCGGTGTAGATCGCGTTCAAGACCGTATCGTCGGGGTGCGCCAGCGGCCACAGCTGGGAGTCGTCGACCCAGCCGTTCCAGAACGCGCTCTTGCTCGACCCGGTAGGCGTCGCACCGACCAGCAAGGCCCCTGAGCCGGCTACCGGCGTCCAGGTAGTGGAGGCTGTCTTCACCTCTGGCGCCATTACCCGTGTGGTCGAGCAGTTCCACGGTTCGTCGGGATCGCACACCTCGCTCTGTCCCTCGGCCTGAGTACGCAGCCAGAGTTCCTGGTTGACCGGGTCATAGCCGCCCATCAGCGAGACCCAGTGAGCACTCCATGGCTGCCCGTCCCCGGCCTGCGCCATATCCCGTGTGACAGCCGTCAACACGGTGCCGTCGGCCGCGCGATGCCGGAAGGTCCACCTACCGCTGAGCCATCCGAGTTCGAAGACCGTCCCGTCGGCAGCGGCCTGACTGATCGCCACTTGGTCACCTTGGACGGAGGCGAGTCTCAGCCAGGTCGAGAACATGAACCGCTGGCTGGTGTCCACCAGAGTGACCGGGTTGCCCTCCGGGTCTGTCCAGGGCTTGACCTCACCGAACTGCGTCGAGCCGTTGAGACGGACCGCACGGTCAGTAGGCGAACCGGCGCCGAGATTGCCCGCCTCACCGAAAGCCGGACCGCCACTGAAGACCAGATCAGCGTTCGGGTTGACCGCTCCGCCCGGTCCCACGGCATGCGCGACGGTGCCACTGGGCTCATCCATCGACCAGGCCGCGTCCCGCGGCGGCTGCTCCACCCCGAACTCGTACTTTTTCGCCGCACTCGGATTACCGGCCCGGTCGTAGGACGTCACTTCAACCCATTGGGGTCCGAAACGCTTCGGTGTCCACGAGATGGTCGACGATGCGCCCGCCGCAACCGCCTTCGTCCCCGCAGTACCGTCAGCAAATCTGTAGTCGAATTTCACGACATCGCCGGAGCCGGCGGGCGCGAAGGTGAAGTTGCCGGGTACATACTTCCGCGCGGCCGTGTCATACCCTGACGTCGCTCCGGCAGGATACTCAGGCGATGACACCTCCGGCGTATCCGGTCTGCGGGCGTCCACGGTGTATTCACACCATGCCGACCACGGCCCGTACAAGTTGGTGTCGTCCATCCCGCGCACACGCCACATCCAGGTCGTTCCACCGTCGGCGGTAGCGGGAAAATCATCGCCTTTCACGATCGTCAGCGACGCGTGCAGGTACCCGTCCGAGCCTGCGTGCTGGAAGGCACCGCCCGGGGGCACGTAGCGCTTCCAACTTTCCTCGGGCTTGCCGAGAGGCGCCAGCTCGTACTCCGCTGCCAGCGGCTGCCCGTCGAACCCGCCCGCATTATCGCCGTCATAGTCGGTGATCAACGCATTGGCGGTCCGGTCCTTGGAAACGCCCACCCACGGGCGGCCGCTACCGCGGAGGCAGCCGTACTTGGTCGTGCCTCCGTTCCTCATGTGGACGTCCTTGGTCGGCATGGGGTATCGGGAGAACTTCACGACCATGCGCGGGTCGACGTCCATCACCTTCCAGGTGTGGGTGTCGTTGTAGTCCTGGTCGGGGAACAGCCCGAGGGTGAAGATGTCCCACCGGTGATCCGTGGCCCACTGGATGAGACGGGTGAGGTTGGCATGGGTGAACGTCACGTTGTTCGACGTCCCGTCATCACCGCACTCGGGGCGCCCGACATTGACCGATGCGGTGGCCAGCCAGTTGCTGTCCCAGCCTGATCCCTCAGGGATGAACGCGTCCGGACGGGTGTTGTAAGTCGTAGAAGAGTAGATGTGCCCCACGTTGAACAACCGGACGTCCCGCGCGGTGCACGACCAGGCGTGAAGGACGTCGAAGGTGACCGCGGCCGAGTTGACCTTGACCTGCACGCTGCCCGACCACTCGTGCAGCGGAGAGGTATCCATCCGGATGTAGGAACGCTTGTTGGTGTAGTCCTCGACTTCACGGCCCGTAGGCAGACGGTCCGGCTTCCAATACGAGGCATTCGGGAACACCTGGTCGACATAGGCCCAGCCAGACCCCGCACTGCCGCCGTCACCGTCCCCCTCCCTGCTCCCATTCCACGTCTGCCAGGACGGGTCCAGGACAATCGGGAACTTGGTGTCGGGCGCAGTGAGCAGCTCAGGATCAGGCGTCAGGGTGAGGACGCCGCCGCCTGTCTCCACCGTCATCGGCGCCGCTGCAGCCTCGGGATCCGGCCCGGCAGCAATCTCCTCCGGGTTCGCGGAGGCGGGTGATGCCTCAGCCGGAGCCGTCCGCCCCTCCCACATCAACGGTTCCGGTGCGGTGAAGAACTCGTTACCGGCCTCGTCCACAGCAGCGAGGCGGCTACCCGGCAGTTCCTTCAACTGCAGTCCGGAAACCTGAACACCAAACTCGATCTTCGCCAGCGCTGGATCGCTCGCCGCCTCCGGCGCCTTCACCACCACATAGTGGGACCACCCCGTCGGCGTCGACCTCACCACCAGGTCAACCCCCGCACCGCCACCATCCACGAAAGTGGCGCTCGGGCCGTCCAACACGGGAGCCGGGAGCCTGGTCCCCGGCCAGGTCAGCGTAAGGCTCTTGCCGTCCTTGGTCATCGTGGCGAGCACATCATCGCCACCGGCCCCGAACGTGACACCGTTGACCGACATCCGCGAGGCGTACCTGCCCTCGGCCGTCCGCTCCAGCGTCAGGTCTGCGTCATGGAAAACACCATCCCGCTCAACGCGAACCGGGACCGGCGCCGTCTCTAACGAGAACTGGCCGTCAGGCAGCGCAGTCAGCTTCCTGGTCTCCGACGTCCGGCCGGCGACCTCCACCGGACTGCCGGTCTCCTCGGCCTTCGCCAGCGCGGCATCCATGGGCGTCTGCGCGGGCGGACTCGTCTCAGCCGCATGCGCCGAGGTCAAAGGCACCGACAGCAATGTGGCCACCAGAACCGACGACATCAGCCCGGCCAGAATCGGAGAGCGCCGACACATTCTGTCAACAACCGATGACTGAAATGACGAGCCCCGACCAGCCCAGAAGCGCACTATGACCTCGCAAGATAAAGCCCGCCTAAAGCGCCCTAAACATAAACCGAAGATCAATGAGCAGGAAGACGATCATGAGAGTGATTTTTGTGACCTACATCACAACTGTCCGATGTCAACCACTTCGCTGACCCATGCGTCTATCGGTCAGTGTTGTCATGGGTTGACATAAGTGAAGGACCGCCGCAGATCGCGCACCCAGGTGACGCCTTGGACAGAAGCGTCCACTGCTGACCTGTCCGTCTGCTCTTCCTTGAACCTGCGGGGTGATCCGATGACCGATCGAATGGACCACCCGACTACCGCTTATCGAATTATCCGCGACTGGTTCGCAGCCTTGACTACCGCCTTTGTGGCCTTTTTTATCCGTAGGTTGTGGGTTCGTGTCCCATGCGACCCGCCACACTGACCAGGGCAAACACGGCTTCGACAGCCCGCCGGTGATCATGCCTTGGGCCGAACTGAGGCCCTCCTGGGGACGGACATGCAGGCGCAGAAGCCCTGCGAAGGACTCTTCTCCCCCAGGTCGTCGTTCGGGCAGGGTGGATCGCGCTGCACTTGCCGAGAACTCCGTCCGTGCAGGTCAAGCGAGGCCGCCGCCGAGCAAGCCACAAGATCACCAACGACCCATGGCGGCTCGTTGTCGGCTCGGCGGTTCCGAAACGAATCGGCATGCAGTGACATTGGATGGCATGGAAATCGGGCGAGAGGCGGACGGTTCGGCATACAATGACACTGTGAAACACGTTCCGATACGACGATTTCGGACTTTTAATCCGTAGGTTGTGGGTTCGAGTCCCACGCGACCCACCACCTGTGACCAGGGCAAACACGAGATTGCCCCGGTTTGCCCCCCGCCCGACATGTCCCGGTTTGTCCCCGTGGCTGCTCGATGGCTGCTCGGCGGCCCGATCCGGGCTCGCCTGGACGGCAAGGTGCCCCCTCGCTTGATCTACGCGTCATGCCCGTCGGGGCCCTATCTCGGGAGGGCTCGCACGGCGACGACGCGATGCGGCTGCTCCACTGCCTCGGTGGCCCCATCCCGACGCGGTGCTCTGAACTTGGAAGCACACTCCGGCGCCACAGCGCCCGTTCCGCCCTGCGGCGTTCCGCCATCCCCCGATTTGATCTCCAAGATGGTGTCCCGCCAGGACGGTCGAGCCGTCTCGCGCCGAGTCCCTATCAGGGACTCGGCGCCGTTGAACGGCCATTTCGGGTGTGGTCTCGGTAGCCCATTCGGAGGGTTCCCGGGCCACTTTGTGACGCGCGGCATCTAACTCTCCCTGGCGACGGCCTCCGGCGTCCTAAGCTTGGGTTGCTCCCGAAAGCCATCATGAGTTCCATTTCGGGCCCACCTCGTGGCCCGCGTACTCCGCACACTCGGCTTGGGGGAGCTAACGTTGTTCATCTCCGAGATCAAGATCAAGAATTTCCGGGCTCTTGAGAACATTCGGGTCCCGCTCCGTGCCGACGTCACGGTCCTCACCGGGGAGAACAACGCCGGGAAGACAGCGGTGATCGACACTCTTAGGCATCTCACAGAGCCGCTCGACGGGCGCCGTCCCGCCCCGATCGAAGAGACCGACCGCTACCGCTTCGCCGCAGATGATGTCGTACAAATGGCCGCGCGGTTGGAAGGGATCATTCCCGGGCAGGCCGGCACGTATATCCAAGGACTCGTCGAAGGTACTTTTGACAACGGTGTGCGGGCCGCGTCCTGGTCTCTGACTTCTGAACCCGCGCCGCTGGGGCGTCGGCGCGGCCGCATCGGCTGGTCGGTCGGTGCGGGACGGGAATTGGCCGGAGAGCCGGAGTTCCGCCAAGCGATTCGCCACGTGCACATGCCCGCCCTGCGGGACGCCGTTCGTGAGCTCGGCGAGGGCTCGGGAACACGGCTACGCGTGATCCTGGAGGCGTTGCTTGGAAGCAAGGACGCGGTCGCAGCGTTCGTCGACCGCGTCCATGACCACCTGACGCCCGTGGTCGAGGACCCCGTGCTCATGGCGATGCGAGACCACGTGACCGGTCCGCTCGGCGACATTACCGCGGGAGCCCACCAACAGCGGACGGAGCTGGCACCCAGCGATTCCAGCCTGGCGTCGATCGCCCGGTCGCTGCGAATGCTGCTTGGGGACGCGAGGGCCCAGAACTTGGATCCGGTCCGCTCGTCTGGGCTCGGCTACGCCAATGTTCTGTTCATCGCCACCGTGCTGGCCGAGCTGGAGACCGCTGCCGAGGCCGATCTGACCGTTCTTCTGGTGGAAGAGCCGGAGGCGCACCTGCACCCCCAGTTGCAGACCCTGCTCCTGCGCTACCTTCAGCGGCGCGCACGCCAGTCCCGTGTCACAACCGATCCTGACCCCGCGGTGCCGGCCGGACATATCCAAGCCGTCATCACCACGCACTCGCCGGTGCTGTCAGCCGCGGTCAGTGTCGAAGATGTCGTGGTGATGACACGTCGGCGAACATCTGTCGCAGCGGGCTGGACCGGCACGCCGGTCCCGATCGCCGAACTCGGACTCACCTCCAAGGAGGTTCGCGAACTCAACCGGTACCTGGACGTGACCAAGAGCACCCTGCTGTTCGGTCCGCGCGCCCTCCTAGGAGTGTGCTGAACAAGGGGTGATGTGGGCGGGAAGGGCGCCGAGATGGCCGTCTGTGCGGCCGGTTGGGTCAGGCCCCGTGGGGTCGACAGAGTGGTCGCCCTTCCCGCGTGGTCCAGGTTG
>NZ_JBDPLY010000056.1:0-16536 GCF_039871695.1 Actinomadura sp. B10D3 | reverse complement strand
ACGGCTTACGCTCACCCATGCCATCAGTGCAGCTCAGCCACACCCATGGTCACAATCCACCGCCATATGATTGTCACTCACAGTGACTAGTCATACTGGAACGCTCGGCCACAAAACTCCCTCTGAGAACGGTTGCCAGCACGAGGGTGGCCATCCCGATGACGTAGAGCCGCTTGCGCCCGTAGTGGTCGGCGAGACGCCCCGCCACGAGCAAGAACCCGGCCAAACCCAGAGGCATGCCGTTCAACGCCCATACCTGGCCGGTGCTGCCCCCGTCCAGGGCGACCATGGTGGCCGGCAGGGTGGTCATCGGCGCCGTGTAGTCGACCAGGATCGTGAAGGTCGCGGCACACGCGATCGGAAGGGCCGTGTGCCCGGCATCGGTGACACGAGTGCCTGGCGGGTCGACGAGGTCGGCGCGCCGCGATAGGCGTGGCATGGGCGGTCCAATCTTTGAGCGCTGGAGGCGGCTCGGTAGCGGTTCGTGTGACCGGTTCGCTTCGCCGGCTGCTTGCCGGCTGCTTGTCGCGCTGACTACCTGGCCCAGACCTGCCGCCCGCCGACCTGGGCGGAGAGCACCTGGGCCTCCCTGATCCGCTCAGCAGGGACCGCCGACCGATTCTCCGAGGAGGGATGGCGATGAGCGTCGTCGAACCTGGACGTCACGAGCGCAGCGTCGAGATCGCCAGTTCCGTCGATGGAGACCACCCTCTTTTGTCGGCAGGCGGATATGGGACGACCTGGCGGTAGAAGATTCTTGTATAGTAGAGGATTCTTCTAACGTGGTTCGTTGTCAAGGGCGGCCCCGAGGCCGCAGCCGCAGATCACGCTCCCGTGCGTGGGTAAGTCGCAGGAAGGGTTCATCGTGATGAGAGACTGGTTCGAAGTCCGACAGCGGAACTCGCTCAGATCGCACCGCGTCACCGTTGAGGAGATCGTTGAGCTCGCCCGCCGATGAGATCCTCAGATTGACCCGCAGTGGCGCCGTCACCGCTTTTGGTGGACTCGTCGCGTGGCGCACTGTGCGGCAGTCTTCATACGGCGATCCGTCGACGCCTTTCTGGTGGAGAAGTCGTGAATAAGCAGAGCCTGGGCGGCCAGATTCGGTTGCGGCGACAACAGGTGGGTTTGAGTCTCGACGACCTTGCCGGCCGCGTTGGCGTCTCCCGCGCGACGCTCTCGAAGATCGAGCGTGGCGAGCGGTCACCCACCCTGACCGCCGCCGTCGCCATCGCCGACACGCTCGGCATCCCGCTTCCCGTGCTGCTCGAGGGCGACGCCGCCGCCAGGCCGGAAATCATGATCGACACGGATCCGCGGTCCTTCGTCGACGAGGACAGCGGCGTCTGCCGCCAGACGCTGTTCCAGCCCGCGGATCGTGTCGAGGTGGTCAGATATCTCATACCGGCGGGCGCCACGGCAGGTCCCTTCCACCCTCACAGCGCCGGGACTCGTGAGTTGTTCGTCGTGGTCGACGGGCAGATCGAGATCCGGGCGGGTCAGCACACGCTCCATCTCGCAACTGGTCAAGTCGCGGCGACCCCGGGCGATGTGGCACACCACTTGATCAATACCGGAACGTCGTCCGCGCACATCGTCCTGACCCTCATCCAGCCGGTGGCGGACTAGCGTTCTGCGCCGCGCTGCCGGATCGTGTGGCATGCGCGCAGCCGGGGCGTTCCATACGCCTGTGCCCCCCGAGTGGGGTGTCTCGCCGCCGACGGCGGCCAAGTAGCGCAAGCGGTTCATCGAGCACGGGCACCGAGCGCCGCGACGACATCTCCTCACCCACACGATCTTCCCGATCGTCCTCGCCTCTTGCCACGGCGTTGCACTGCGCACTAGCTTAACCCCCTAAGACAGTTAAGGGGATGAGCGGCTCATGAGTTTCGCAACGGCGACGACCGAAGTGGTCTCGGTGAACGGGATCCGTCTGCACTACACGAGAGCGGGTTCCGGCCCGCTGGTGGTGCTGCTTCACGGATGGCCGCAGACCAGCCTGTGCTGGCGGGCCGTGCTCGGGCCGCTGGCCGTGGATCACACTGTGGTCGCTCCCGACCTGCGCGGATACGGTCTCAGTGACAAGCCGGTCGACGGGTACGGCAAACGCCAGATGGCCGCGGACGTGGCCGAACTGGTGCGGGTGCTCGGCTTCGAACGGGCCATCGTGGTGGGCCACGACCGCGGTGCCCGCGTGGCGCACCGCTGGGCCCTGGACCGTCCGGATCAGGTGGAGCGGCTGGCCGTCCTCGACGTCGTGCCGACGCGGGAGATGTTCCGGCGCCTGGACGCCTCGGTGGCCCCCGGGTACTGGCATTGGCTGTTCCACCTGCAGCCTGATCTGCCGGAGCGTCTGGTGGGCAACGACATCCGCGGGTATCTCGAGTTCTTCTTCGAGCGCTGGACCTACAACCGCCATGGGCTGGAGGCGGATGCCGTGGACGCCTACGTCCAGGCCTTCTCCAGGCCAGGTGCGCTGCGGGCCGGGTTCGACGACTATCGCGCCCAGGAAGAGGACCTGGCGCTCGACGACGCCGATGCGGACATGGGGCACAAGCTGGCCATGCCGGTCCTCGCTCTGTGGGGCTCGGTCGGGTTGCCCGCCCGGCTGCCCACATTGGAAATCTGGCGGGACTACGCCGAGGACGTCACCGGCGCCGAAATTCCCGAGTGCGGGCACTTCATCGCCGAGGAACGTCCCGACGCCCTCCTGAATCACCTGAGGGCGTTCTTCGCCGAGGCCAGGAGCGCAGATGCTGCCATCTGAGCGCCATTCGCCGTTCGCGGCGCACGAGTTCGTCGCCAACCTTACGCTGCTGTTCTCCGAACATCCACTTCTCGAAAGACCTGCCGTGGCGAAGGCTGCCGGCTTCGACCGTGTCGAATTTTGGTGGCCGTTCGGGAAGGACCCGGATCCCCGTCCAGGACTGATCGACGCATTCGTGTCCTCGGTGCAGCGTTCCGGCGTGCAAGTCGTGGCGATGAACCTTTTTGCGGGTGATATGCAGAACGGCGAGCGGGGAGTTCTCTCTTATCCGGAGCATACCGCTGAGTTCCGGCGGAGCGTCGAAATCGGGATGGAGATCGGCGAGCGGCTGGGTATCCGGCTGTTCAATGCACCCTACGGCCATCGGCTGCCCGGGCTTCCGGCCGATCTGCAGGACGAGACCGCCGCGGCCAACGTGGCCTTCGCGATGAGGTCCGCCCGTCGTATCGACGGCACCATCCTGATCGAACCATTGAGCGGTATGCCGCACTACCCGCTCAAGACGACGGACGATGCCGCCAGTCTGATCAATAAGATCAAGAACGAATCCGGGCTCGATAATCTGGGCCTCCTGTTCGACCAGTACCACCTGGCGGTCAACGGGGAGGATCTTGAGCAGGCGATCTCCCGGCACGGGGACCTGGTCGAGCATGTCCAGATCGCGGATGTACCGGGCCGCGGGGAGCCTGGGAGTGGTTCTGCGAATATCCAGGACCTCATCAACGCATTCATCGACCGGGATTACTCTGGACAGTTCGCACTGGAATGCATTCCTGCCGACTCGACCGAGGAAGCCCTTCGAAGGCTCCATGAAGAAGTGTCCGGCTGGACGGTGGCCAGCCCATCGAGCGCCGCTGTGACGGCCTCAAAGATCCGGGTCGAGCAGGAACTGCTCACAGACCTGCCTCCTGTCAGACCGATCGAGCCGGAGGCGGTGGCCGAACGCATCCGTGCATCCGGACGACTCCTGGTGGTGCTCGATGATGATCCGACCGGCACTCAGGCCGTAACCGGAGTCCCGGTGCTGACGGCATGGTCGGTGGAGGACCTGCGGTGGGCGATGCGTCAGGATTCGCCGACGTTTTTCGTCCTCACCAACACCCGCAGTCTGGAACCCGACCAGGCGGCCGCACGCAACCGCGCCATCGTCGCATCGCTGGTGGCTGCGGCCCGTTCTGAGCGACGCGCCTTCACGCTGGTGAGTCGCGGTGACTCGACTTTGCGGGGGCATTTCCCGCTCGAGACCGATGTGCTCGGCCACGCCCTCGCCGAGCATGGCGAACCGCCGGTGGACGGTGTGGTGCTGTGCCCGGCTTACGTGGACGCCGGACGGTTGACCGTGGACGGCGTCCATTGGATCCGCACCGATCAGGGGATGCTGCCGGTCGGGGCTTCGGAGTTCGCCCGCGACGCCGCCTTCGGCTACAGCAACTCCGATCTCGCGGCTTATGCCGAGGAAAAGAGCGGTGGTCGATGGCGACGCTCGGAGGTACTCGGTATCGGGCTCGACGACATCCGGCTCGGAGGCGAGCGCAGAGTATCGGAGTTGCTGCAGACGTTGCGGAGCGGTCGACTCGCGGTCGTCGACGCGGCCTGCGACGACGATCTGCGGGTCGTCGCGCTGGGAGCCTTGGCCGCCGAGGAGAGCGGCCGGCGACTCCTCTATCGCACGGGCCCCTCATTCGTGCGGGCACGCACAGGGCAGGGGGCCAGCCTCCCGCTCAGCGCGGCCGATCTCTTCAAGGAAGGCGTCGCGGCCCCGCATGGGCTCGTCGTCGTCGGTTCTCACGTGTCGTTGACGACCAGGCAGTTGACCGCATTGCGCACGATGGACGGGATCCGCGAGTTGACGTTGGACGTGGCGGAGCTGCTCGACGCCGGTCGGCGTGATGCCCATATCGCCAGGATGGCGAACGCGGTGCTTCGAGACCTGGACACCGCCGATGTGGTCATCCAGACCACGAGAGAAGTGGTCACCGGCGGCGACGCCGCGACGAGCCTGGCGATCGCCCGCCAGGTCTCCGCCGCGCTCGTCGAGGTTGTGCGCACGGTGACGGCTGCTCGTGTTCCCCGGTTCATCGTCGCGAAAGGAGGGATCACCTCCAGCGATATCGCGACCGACGCGCTGCGCGTCCGGCGTGCCTGGGTACGCGGCACGATGCTCCCGGGCATCGTGTCCGCCTGGACCGGCGTCGACGGCAACGTTCCCGGCGTGCCGTACATCGTGTTCGCCGGAAACGTCGGGAACGACGACGCGCTGGCCCACGTCGTGAACGTCCTGCGAGCGGAGCCGTAGTCGCTAACCTCTTGATGAGGTTAGTCAATGGCGGTCTTCCTGGACGACGGAGGTTCATGACGGTGGACAACGAATGGCTCTGGTATGGCGGCCGAGTCTGTCTCGATTTCGTCAACACCCTGCGTGATCGCTGGAAGGAACCTCAGGAGACACTCCGCGAACCCGCGGATGTACTTCGCTGGCTCACCGCCGCCGAGCTGATCGACGCCCGGAGATCGCCGGCCGAAGGCGATGCCCTGCTGGGCTCCGCACGGAGGCTGCGGGAGGGGATCGACCGTGCGGTCATGATGGCCGCGGAGAGCAGGATGCCGTCCCAAGCGGACCTGTCCATGATCAACGATGCGGCGAGGGCGGCGCCTCGTCCTGCTCCCCAGGCCGTCATCGAGGACGGGCGCTTGGTACCGGGGAACGACGAGAGTAGACCCGACGACCCGATGACAGCACTCGGACTGGTCGCCCGTGACGCGGTGGAACTACTGCTCTCTCCCGAGATCAGCCGGGTTCGCGTCTGCGGCGCCGACCGCTGTGCTCTGCGCTTCGTCGACCGTTCTCCCGCGCACAATCGCCGCTGGTGCTCGATGACCCGATGCGGCAACCGCACCAAGGTACGCGCCCATCAACTCCGGCAGCGCCGGTAGCAGCTTTGTGATCACCACCCCCTGTCCGAGGAGGACCTCTTGGCATGGCCTGACCCCCCAGCGGATCCAACGGCACGCTCCGACCGCAGTTCGTGGAACTGGCTGCTGGTGGTTCCCGTCGTCGTCCCGCTGCTGACCCTTCTGTTCAACAGCGACGGCCCGTCGCTCGCCGGATTCCCGGCTTTCTACTGGATCCAGTTCGCCTTCATCCCGCTCGGCGTCGCCTGCACCGTCGTCGTGTACCTGATGACCCGGAAGAAGGGATGACCTGTGGCGCACGGGCACACGACCGAACTGTTCGTCTTCGTGATGCTGTTCCTGCTGGTCAGCGGGCTCGGGTTCGTCGCCTCCCGATGGCGGCGGCCCGACAGCATGCATTCGTTGGACGAATGGGGCCTCGGCGGCCGTAACTTCGGCAGCTGGATCACCTGGTTCCTGATAGGCGGCGACCTCTACACCGCCTACACCTTCGTGGCCGTACCAGCGCTGGTGTTCGGCGCGGGCGCGGCCGGTTTCTACGCCGTCCCGTACACGATCGTGGTCTACCCACTGGTCTTCCTCGTGCTGATCCGGCTCTGGTCGGTGTCGCACGTGCACGGGTTCGTCACTCCGGCGGACTTCGTCCGGGCGCGATTCGGTTCACCGAGCCTGGCGCTGGTCGTCGCGATCACCGGCATCGTCGCCACGATGCCCTACATCGCGCTGCAACTGGTCGGCATCCAAGCCGTGCTGACAGCGATGGGCGTGAACGGGCATTGGCCGCTGATCATCGCGTTCCTCGTGCTTGCCGCCTACACCTACCAGTCCGGACTGCGCGCGCCGGCGCTGATCGCCTTCGTCAAGGACATCCTGATCTACCTGGTCGTCATCGTCGCGGTGCTGTACATCCCCGCCAAGCTCGGCGGCTGGGGAAACGTCTTCGACGCGGCGCAGGCCAAGTTCGACAAGACGCCCGCCCCGGCCGACGGCGTCCTCTTGAACGGCACCAACCAGCTCAACTACGCGATGCTCGCACTCGGCTCGGCGCTTGCGCTGTTCCTGTACCCGCACAGCGTCACCGGCGTGCTGGCCAGCAAGAACCGAAACGTGATCAAGCGGAACATGGCCGCGCTACCCGCCTACAGTTTCGTCCTCGGGCTGATCGCCCTCCTCGGATTCATGGCGATCGCCGCAGGCGTCAAGCCGATCGTGACCGACGGCGGCCCCGACACCAACACCGTGGTGCCGCTGCTGTTCGACCGCATGTTCCCCGACTGGTTCACCGGCGTCGCCTACGCCGCGGTCGGCATCGGCGCGCTCGTCCCGGCGGCGATCATGTCGATCGCGGCGGCGAACCTGTTCACCCGCAACATCTACAAGGAGTATCTGCACAAGGACGCCACCGAGAAGCAGGAGGCGCTGGTCAGCAAGCTGGTGTCGCTGGTGGTCAAGGTCGGTGCGGTGATCTGCATCCTGGCGCTGGACCCGCAGTTCTCCATCGACCTGCAGCTGATCGGCGGTGTCATCATCCTGCAGACGTTGCCGTCGGTCGGGCTCGGCCTGGTCACTCGCTGGTTCCACCGCCTCGCGCTCATCGCAGGCTGGGCGGCCGGGCTGATCGCCGGGCTGTGGATGCTCTACGGCATCCCGAACCCGGCCAAGCACAAGGCGCATTTTGGCGGCTCAGCATTCCAAATGAGCGATCTCGGTCTGGAAACCGACAAGACGGTCTACGTCGGTGTCCTCGCACTGGCCGTCAATCTGATCGTCGCGGTCGCGGCAACCCTGGTCTGCCGGGCGGTCAAGCTCAAGGACGGCGAGGACGCCACTCGTGAGGCCGACTACCTCGGCGATGAGGGCGACCCGAAGGTCAAGGATCTGGAGCTGTCCGGCGTCAGTTGATCCGAACACCGCAGTGGGCGTCGCCCACTGCGGTTTCGGCGCACGCTATCGCTTGGTCTCATCCCGGCCGTTCCTGATTTGAGGCTCCCTTCGCCTCCTTTGCCGGCCCCGTGCCGATCAATTGGTCCTCCCGCCGGAAGTCGACGCCGCGCGGTGCGGCGTCATCCGACGCCTGCGCAGCCGGGTGGCCCTTGGCCAGGTCCGAGGCGATCTTGTAGGCGATCACGCCTGCCTTGACGTCGTTGAGTCCGGAAGCCCCAGCTGCTCCTGCGTCGACCATGAGGTGATTCCATCCTCATCGGCCCTGGTATTCGAGGGTAAGGATCGCTTGGACCACAGCGGTCATGCGGCTGGGTGAGCAGCGTGCCTTGCGCAGGATGTACCACAACTTCTTGCGCTTCCCCAGCCGGCGGCCCTTCTTCCGCTTGTACGGAGTGCCGATGGCGCCGCCGGCCCCCTGATATCCCTTGTCGGCGTAGCCAGCGATCGCCCAGAAGGTCAGGCCGTCGACGATGCCGTGCTCACGGGCCGCTGTCAGGTCATGCACCGAGCCGGGCAGCGTCGGCGAGGCCCAGATCAGCTCACCATGCGGATCGGTGAGGAACTGCACGTTCACGCCATGGCGGCGATGCTTGCCCGAGTAGTACAGGCGGTCACCCGCGCCCGACAGCCGGTCGATCGGCGCGAGCGTGCCGTCCAGCACGACATACGCCTTGCGCCGCGCGATCCGCAGCGCTTGCCGCAGGTCCGGAGCCAGCTCGGCGAGCAGGTCGATCACCTCGGTGACGTAGCGGTGCGCGGTCGCGACGCCGACACCGAACTCGGCCGCCAGGCGCGCGAAGGTCTCGTTGCGGCGCAGGTACACCAGCACCAGCAGCGCCTGACGGCCAGGAGGCAACCGCCGCCACCGAGACCCGAGCTCTGCTCGATGCCTGCGGACCAGGTCGGCCACGAACTCGCGGGCCGAGGGGGACAGATCCAGCGCAGCACGATAGAACAGCATCGGAGCTCCTGGTGGTCAAGGTGGTCGCAAACCTCGACTTACCAGGAGCTCTTTCGATTACCGACGCGCCGCGCGGCCCGCGATCAGCCTGTGACCAGCGGAGATCAAGATGGAATCAGCTCCATGGCCCGTACTCCGGACATGAGATGCGTGCACTGTTGTCTCGTCCGCCTGGTGTCCATGCGATGCTTATTTATTTGTAAGTAACTGACTTTAGAGTGCGTGAGCCCATGAGGACTAATCGCAAGATTCGATCCGTTATCTTCTGATGGACTCTGTCAGGAGGATGCGGTTGTGATCGAGAGAGAAGACTCGGCGGCAGGGCAGGCTCATCGCACGCCAGCCGGGCCGACTCCGAGCGGTGTTCAGCACGACACGTTCGCACTGGGGCGCGGAACACGTCTGCGATTGAACGGTCTCGCAGTGGCTCTAGCTGCGCAGGTCTGAATCCGAACCGAGAGTTCGTATCGGCAGTTGTTTCGGCATGCGCTCATACATCCGAGCCTCTATCAGTACGTTTGGAGAAGCCCTTCCGCGCTTAAGAATGCTCTCGACTTTCTTTATCGCGAATGGGTAATAAGGCCGCCGGCTCCGTCGCATATGGCGGCAATGTCAGTGGCGCCCGCGCGGCCGAACACCTGCGCCTCATCGCCGGAGCACTCCACATGGCTGCCGTGCGAACCCAGGTAAATCTGTCGCTAGTGGCAGATTTCGCGAGTTTCGCGACCTTCATGCCCGCAGAACATCATGAGGATCAACTCCAGCAAATGTTCAGCGAGGTGATTGCCTGGAGCGACGCGCTCGCGCCGCTGCGTCAGTCCTGAACCAAGCCTGCGAGCGCACCTGATCAGTTCGTTCGAGGTCAACGGGCATGACTGTGCCGATCCGCATTGAGTTTCGGCAGGCGCACCTCACGTGCAGCGGCGTCTGCCCCCGTTGCCGTCATTGCCCTCAACGGAGGAGTGAACCGCCGGCGTTGCCGGACGGTTCCATCTGGACGCGCAAGCTGAAGGTCAGCAAGGCGGCATACCGGATGCTGTCGCTGGTGGTCGCCGGTGCGGCGATCACCAGCGGCATGCTGCTCACTACGGCTGCCCTACAAGGGACGCGACAAGCTCGAGCCGCAAATGGACGCCAACCGCGCACACGCCAAGCTCGCGGACCCGGCGAACGCGCGGACGCGCAGCTCAAGTCATGGCGAATCCTGCGGAAGCTGCGCTGCTGCCCACCGCGCCGGCCGTCTTCCCAGAGCCATCCACACCCTGTAACTCCGCGAGACCGCATCACGCTGAAAAGCGTTCAGGATGGTGAACGCTTCTTGTCCCCTCCCCGGTGCAGTACACCCCTTCTTCTGCGGTCGGTCGCCTACGGCGCCGACCCTCGCCTCGCCCGGTGCTCTGCCGTCCGGACGGGGCCGGCGGACGCGTCGCGATGCGGAGCCCTCCGGTGACCGGCGCCCGCGCCGCAGGCTCCGGAGGGCCCCGCTGTCTCGACCAGAGGTACTCTGTCAGGCACTCCAGACGCGCCGGCCGCCGACCCACGTCGACAGCACGTGTGTCCTGCCGATCGTGTCGGGGTCGGCGTCGAGGATGTCGGTGTCCAGGACGACGAAGTCGGCAAGTTGACCGGGTGCGATGCGGCCTTTCAAGCCCGCTTCGCCGCAGGCGTATGCGGAGCCGACGGTGTAGATCTCCAATGCCTGCCGGGCGGTGACGCGCTGCTCGGGGCCGATGACGCTGCCGTCGGGGAGCGCACGGGAGGTCATGGACTGGAATGCGGTCAGGGGGGCCACCGGCGTGGTGGGGTAGTCGGAAGAACCGCCGATCGTGATTCCCGCGTCGAGGAAGGCGCGATGCGCGGCCGTATTCGCCGCCCGTTCCGGGCCGTAGAAACGGACAAGCTGGTCGCCACTCTGGCGAATGGCCCCGGCGAAGGGGACTGGGGTGACGCCCGCGTCGCGAATCCGAGCGATCAGGCCCTCGTCGACGATGCTGCAGTGCTCGATCCGGTGGTTCAGCCGCGCACCAGGGCCTTGCGCCTGCGCCGCCTCAACGGCGTCGAGCACCTCCGCGATCGCGCGGTCGCCGTTCGCGTGGACGCAGATCCTGCCGCCGGCGTGGTGCACGTCCCGGACGAGGTCCCCGAAATCAGCCCGGTCGACCAGCTGGATCCCGTTCTCTCCGTCGGTGGCGCTGGGGAACGGGCGGCTGCACAGGCAGGTGCCGCTCATGAGCGCGCCGTCGTACATCGTCTTCACGCCGACGAAGCGGAGCCGCTCATCGCCGAACCCGGCGCCGATCCCCAACTCACGCACGGTGTCGAAGTACGTGCTCCAAAGGAGCATCCCGACACGGGGTGTCAGACGTCCCGCCTCCCGCGCGGCCTGGAAGGTCTTCCACGCCCGCGGAGTGACGATCGCGTCGCAATACGAGGTGATGCCCTGCGAGTGGAGGAAGGTGTTCTCCTCGACCAGGGCGTCCACGAGGGCGTCGGTGCTCAGATCCGGAATCCACGGCTGCCGCCCGCTTCCGGCCCAGTACGGGTCGAGGAACGCCTGCTCGTAGAGCCAGCCGTCCAGGTGCCCGGCGGGGTCCTTGCCGATCTCACCGCCGAACGGCGCTTCGGAGCGATCAGTGAGACCGATGAGATCCAGCGCGGGCGTGTTGACGACGGCGGCGTGCCAGTTGAACATCACGACGGCGATGGGGTGCCGGGTCGAGATGCCGTCCAGGACGGCGCGGTCCAGCCGAGTGTCCGGTGACGTGCGGGCGGGGTTGTAGCCGGAGGCGAAGATCCAGTCGCCGTCGGCGGTCCGTGTCGCCTGATCGGACAGGAGCCGGCGGATATCGGTGAGGTTCCCGGCTGCGGCCGGGGACACGTCCAACCGCAGCCTTGTCTCTGCCGTCACCGTGGGATGGCAGTGGGCGTCGTTGAACCCGGGCACGACGAGCGCTCCGTCCAGGTCGACGACCTCGGCGTGCGGTGCCCGGCGCCGCAGATCGTCGAAGCCGCCCGTAGCGACGAACCGGTCGCCGAGGACCAGGAAGGCTTCGGGGGCGGTACCGCTGAGCGGCTCGATGCGGCGCGCACGGAAGAGGCGGGGCCGATCGTCCATGTCGGTCGTCATGGCCGATGCTGTCAAAGGAGGACTCCTCGGTTGGAGGCGGGTGGGTCGGTGTCGGGGTGCGCCTGGCAGGTCACTCGGCCGTGCTGGGAAACGCCATGTTCAGGCCCTCTGAGAGGGTGCCGGGCCAGCGTGAGGTGATGACCTTGTTGCGGGTGAAGAAGTGGACTCCCTCGGGACCGTAGGCATGGACGTCGCCGAACAGGGAGCCCTTCCAGCCGCCGAACGAGTAGTGCGCAACTGGAACCGGAATCGGCACGTTGACACCGACCATCCCGGCCTGGACCGCCTCGGAGAACCGGCGCGCGGCTCCGCCGTCACGGGTGAAGATGGCCGCGCCGTTGCCGTAGGCGTTGCGGTTGATCAGAGAGAGGCCTTCGTCGAGCCCGTCCACGCGGACAACCGACAGGACGGGTCCGAAGATCTCGTCGGTGTAGATCGACATCTTCTCGTCGACTCCGTCGAACAGCGTCGGGCCGAGCCAGAATCCGCCGGCTTCGCCATTGACGGTCTGCCCCCGGCCGTCGACGACCAGCGTCGCTCCCTCCGACGCTCCCGCGCGGACATAGGACTCCACCCGATCCCGGTGCGCCTGGGTAACAAGCGGACCCATGTCGCTGTCCGGGCGCCGACCGTCGCCCACCGTCAGCTGGGACATGCGGTCGGCGATGGTCGCGACCAGCCGATCGGCGATCGGCTCGGCGGCCACGACGACCGAAACCGCCATGCAACGCTCACCCGCGGACCCGAATCCGGCGGACACGGCGGCGTCGGCGGCCTGGTCGAGGTCGGCATCGGGCAGGACAAGCATGTGGTTCTTCGCGCCGCCGAGTGCCTGCACTCGCTTGCCATGGCGGGCCGCGGTCTCATAGACGTAGCGCGCCACAGGGGTCGAGCCGACGAAGGAGATCGCGTCCACGCGCGGATGGGCCAGTAGCGCGTCCACGGCCACTTTGTCGCCATGCACGACGTTCAGCACACCGTCCGGCAGACCGGCCTCCTGCCATAGTCGCGCCATGAAATTCGACGCCGAAGGGTCCTTCTCGCTGGGCTTGAGTACCACGGCGTTCCCACAAGCGATGGCCACTGCCATGAACCACATGGGCACCATGACGGGGAAGTTGAATGGCGAGATCACGCCGACCACGCCGACGGGCTGCCGCATGGAGTGGACATCCACGCCGGTCGACACGTTCGCCGAGAAGTCGCTCTTGAGCAGGGAAGGCAGACCGCAGGCGTACTCGACGTTCTCCAGCGCCCGCTGTACCTCGCCCGCCGCGTCCGAGCGCACCTTCCCGTGCTCGGAGACGACGATGTCGACCAGCTCGTCCGCGCGCGTCCTCAGCAGCTCGCGGAAGGAGAACAAGACCGCGGTGCGGCGGGCCACCGACAGGGCCGCCCAATGTTCGGCCGCCTCGGCCGCAGAGGCCACGGCGCGGTCGAGATCCGCGGGGTCGGCGAAGGCGACGCGGCTCGTCACGGTGCCCGTCGCGGGGTCGACCACATCGCCGGACCGGCCAGAGGTGCCGGGCGTCACTGCGCCGTCTATCCAGTGCTCTGTCATGGGGATATCGGTCATCTTCATGGTCCTGTTCGTCAGGTGAAGGGGTTTCGAGGGGGCTGAGGCGGGATCAGGATTCGGCACGGCGCCCCGGGACGGTTCCCTGGTCGACCAGCTGTGCTCGCCCGCGCCCGACGGACCAGTCGTCCAGGTCGTTCTCGGTGAGGACGATGTAAACGTCGTCCGGGCGCACCCCGGCCTCGGTCAGATTGGCCACGATCCGGCGGTACAGGTCCAGCTTGAGTTCCTGGGGACGGCCGCCAACCAGGATGACCTGGATGTAGACGATGTCCTCGCGGCGCACCCCGGCGTATTCGCGGTCGAAGAGGAGGTCGGCCGGGTCGTGGGGGGTGATGATCAGGAACCGGTCGTCGGAGGGGATCCCGATCGCCTCCTGCAGAGCACGCCGGACGCCCTCGGCGATGGCCAGCCGATCGGCAGCCGATCGGGTGGCGGACAGATCGATGCGGGTGATGGGCATGGGACTCACTTTCGGAGGAGGGATGTGACGAACCCGCCGGCAGCGGTCATCAGCGCGATCACCAGGAGGACCGTGGCCGCCGGCCAGGACCTGCCTCCGGCCGCGGTGACCAGCGACGCGGCGGCCAGGGGGACGAACCCGCTGATGACTCCGGCGGCGCTGTAGGAGATCGCGATCCCGCTGTAGCGAAGACGTGCCGGGAACAGGTCGGCGAGCACCGCCCCGGTCACCGCGAACGGCACCGACTGGACGGCGATCGCCACCGTCATCCCGAGCACGACCGCCAGCGGACGTGCGGTGTCGATCAGCATGAAGACCGGAAACGCGAGGGCCGCGGTCGCGAGGGAGCCCAGACAGCAGACGAGCGCGGCTCCGAGACGCTCGGCGATGCGACCGAAGACGAACAGGACCCCGATCTGGATCGCGGCGGCGATCACGGTCGCCCCGACCATCAGGGACCGGGACACTCCGAGGGTTTCGGTCCCGTAGCCGATGGCGAAGGTGGTCATCAGATAGAAGCCCGCGATGGGGAGCAGGGAGACCGCGAGGCCGAGCAGCATCCGGCCCGACGCGAGCGAGAAGATCTCGATCGCGGGCAGCCGCGCCGGTTCCTCGGTCTCCAGGATGCGCCTGAACAGCGGTGATTCCTGGACCCGACGGCGTAGGTACAGCGCGACCAGGAGAAGCGGCACCGCCCCGAGGAAGGGAAGTCGCCAGCCCCAGCTGTCGAACTGGCCCTTGGGCAGCAAGGACACGAGCGTGAACGCTCCTGAGGACAGCAGCGTGCCGACCGGCGAACCGACCTGGGGGAGGACGGCATACCGGACCCTGCGTTCGGGCGGCGCGTGCTCGACGGCGAGCGTGATCGCACCGCTCCACTCACCGCCCATGGCGATCCCTTGGAGGACACGAAGCAGCGTCAGCAGAACGGGGGCGGCGATGCCGATCGCGGCGTACGTGGGCAGCATCCCGATCAGCCCCGTGGCCACGCCGATCATCGTCACCGTGGCGAGCAGGGACACGCGCCGGCCATAACGGTCACCGATGTGGCCGAAGACCACGGCGCCGATCGGCCGGGCGAGGAATCCCACGCCGAACGAGGCGAACGCCGCCAAAGTGGCGGCGGCCGTATTCCCGCTCGCGAAGTACAGACGGTTGAACACCAGGGATGCCGCTGTGCCGTAAAGGAAGTAGTCGTACCACTCCATGGCGGTACCGACGAACGCGGCAACCGCGATCCTCCGCGCATCCCGCGAGGTCACGGCGGTCTCCGCGCCGACGGCAGAGGCCGCGCTCTGCGAGCGGCCGGTGATGTCGGTCATCTCGACGGCACCTCCGTGACCGCGTCGGCTCGCTCGTCGCGGGTGCGCGGCGGGACAGGTGGAGCGGCGGGTTTCAGGCTGGCGTTCGGCTTGGCCATGACGGCCCCTTCCCCAAGATGCAGTGGGGTGGCAAGGAATCGGGCCCGGTCCGCCGTCGGACGGAACACTCGCCGGGCGGGCACGCGGATGCGCTGTCAACGATCAGCACATTCTCTGATTGGAGAAATTTCTACTGTGTGCGAACGGTGAAGTCAACCCCATAGGTCTGGAATCTGGCCTTCACCGAGGCGAACGGGGATGCCCTGGCCTGCCTGGGCGTCCGGCCTGAAGCCGGTCAGTGCGAGCCACGTGCGACGGTGGGCCCGCAGACATGCCCGTCGAGGCGGCGACGGTTGAGCCCCGCCAGCCCCTGGCTGATCAGTGCCGCCGTGCTATGAAAAGCACGAGAACCGCTGGCGAATCCTGGGTGTTGGTGATGACATGCGACACGTCACCGGGAAGGACCGAAAGGTCGCCCTTGGACAGCTCGACCCTGTGGTGTCCGGCCCGGATGGCGACTTCGCCCTCCATGACGGCGAAGACCTCCCTGGTGCCGGGGCTGTGCGGCTCGAACGGCCCGGCGGACTTGTGCGCCGGGATGGTGTAGCGGACCACCTCGACGCCGTCCATCACCGAGAACGGCGACTCGCGTGTGACCCCCGTCACCGCATCGACGATCGCGGCCTGGCTGACGCCGCGGAGCACCTGAACGGCGGGTGCGGCGTCTTGCCCGAGCAGTTCGGGCAGCTGCATCCCGAGAGCGTCGGCGATGCGCACCGCTACCGCGAGGCCGGGCCTGCGCTCGCCGCGCTCGATCTTCGACAGGCCCGCGCGCGACACTCCGCTGCGCTGTGCGAACGTCTCCAGCGTCATTCCCATCTGCTGGCGACGCTGGCGAACCCGGGCTCCAAAGCTTGCGTCCAAGCCAATAGATATACCGCAACCCCGCAACGCGTGACCAACTACGCCTCCGCCCTTCGCTGATCCGAACAGATAGACGCCTACAGAGGTGCGTCCGACCGCTCGAATGCGGGAACCGATTCGCTGTCCCGCATCTCCGCATACGGTCGGTGCCCGTCTGCGGAGAAGACACGGGTTGGCTGGTAGCGTCCCCGTGACTTGGTCGCGGTCGAGCAGAAACTCCTCGCCGAAGTATGCGTACCCACAGGAAGCCGAGCCCGAAGGCCATCACCTCAACGAGGCTGACGGCACTGCCCGCCCGCTCGGCAGGGCCATGGAGGACGGTCGTGGCAACCGGGGCGAAGAGTGGCCGGATTTCGCCGGCCGCCGGGACCATTGAGGTTTTCTCTGCAAGATCGATTAGGACAGCAGGGACTTCTGGGGCATGAACGGGCACGGGCAGGCAGGCGCGCGGACAGATCGGAACACCCCGAAATGGGCGTGGAGCCCTCGGTAGAGAGGTC
>NZ_JBDPLY010000055.1:0-19106 GCF_039871695.1 Actinomadura sp. B10D3 | reverse complement strand
TCTCGCAGACGCCACTCAGGACTCGGCTATAAGACCCCGAACCAGGTCTATGCAGAGCACCTAGAACAGCAGCTCGCAGCGTGAAGTAACCGCAAATAGAGCTGTCCGAAGTCTTCGGGGCCCCTCAGTCTTGGATTAGGTGTGTGGTTCTTGGATGAGGTGCTTGGCCGGATGAGCAAGACGGCGACGGTGATGGTGCCGGAAGAGGTCGGCGCGTTTGTCGACGCCGGCCGCGAGGGCTCGGCCAGGACGATCTGCACGGCCGCGCGTCCACCGTTCGCCTCCCGCCCGTCTGGGCAGCTCGCCGTCCGGCTTGAGGCGGTGGATGGCGGCGCGCGTTCCGCGTCCGCCGTGCGGCTGCGCTGGTCGGCGGGCACGCTGGCCATCGTTGACTACCGGTGGGAGTTCTCGGCGCTGACCGGCCCCTTCCGCCCCTCACGCCCAACTACCAGCGCCGACGGAGCAATGCTCGAGATCTGTGTCGGGCCCGGGAAGGCGTACTTTCCGGGGTGATCGATAGGTCACCGAGCAAGACCGGCGTTGCAGCATCGGCCGGGAAGGTATGTCCGTGCTTACCGTGGTCGACGCTGACGGCACACCGGCGGTGGGTCGTCGTTGCTTAATGAGATCGTCCGGGAGGGTGCTCGGCGGATGCTCGCTGCCGCGCCTGAGGCCGAGGTCACGCTTATGTAGCCGAGTTGGTCGACCAGCGCGACGAGCGGGGTCGCCGCCTTGTGGTCCGTAACGGCTATCACCGGGCGCGTCAGGTGACTACCCCCGCTGGGACGATTGAAGTCAGGGCCCGCGGCTTAACGACAAACGCGTCGATGCGGAGACAGGCGAGCGCAAGCGTTTCTCCTCGGCGCTCTTGCCGCCGTGGTGCCGCAAGTCTCCGAACATCGGCGAGGTGCTGCCCCTGCTCTACCTCCACGGCCTGTCAGCGGTGACTTCGTACCCGCTCTCGAACAGTTCCTCGGCTCCGCTGCGGGCCTCTCACTAACTACGGTCACCCGGCTCACGCAACAGTGGCAGGCCGACTACAAGGTGTTCGGCGAGCGCGACTTGTCTGTAACCGACTACGTCCATGTCTGGGCGGACGGCACCCATCCGCGTACACGCCTGGCCGAGGTCAGGTCCTGCGTCCTGGTACTGATGGGCGTGCGCGCCGACGGCACTAAGGAACTGATGGCCATGACCGACGGCTACGGCGAATCGGCCGAGTCCTGAGCCGATCTCCTGCGCGATTGCCGGCGCCGGGGCATGCGCGGTTGCCGGCCTTCTATGATTTCCCCGCCCAACACTGGATTCACCTGCGCACGACGAACCCGATCGAGTCGACCTTCGTCACGGTCCGGTTGCGGACGAAGGTCACCAAGGGTGCCGGCAGCGCGGCCGCCGCCCTCGCGATGGTCTTCAAGCTCGTCGAATCCGCCCAGGCCCGCTCGCGGGCCGTGAACGCACCCCACCTCGTCGCCCTGGGCCGGAGCCCGGTTCGAACGAGGCATTCTGGTCGAGCGTCCCGAAGGGATCGCCGTCTGATGTGCGCCCGAACCGTCCTGCGTGCCGTGGGGGCGGCCCAGGGCTACGTGCACGGGTGACCTGCACCCGTGCACCCGGACCCGCGTGTCAGTGAGTGACGGTCAGGACGATCTTGCCGGTGGTGCGGCCGGTCTCGCCCCGTTCATGCGCCTTGGCCGCCTGCTCCAGGGGCAGGACGGTGTCGATCTCGGCACGCAACCGCCCGGTCTCGACAAGGGCGGCGATGGCCTTCATGCCGGCATAGTCCGGCTCGACGAGGGTGAACCCAGAGCGGATGCCGAGCTCTTCGGCTTCCCTGACCGGTGGATTCTCGGCCGGTGAGGAGAGCGATACGAGAGTGCCGCCTTTGCGCAGCACCCGCAGGGAACGCGACCCATAGTCGCCGCCGATGGTGTCGATGACGACGTCGACATCACGGACCGCCTCGGCGAAGTCCACCTGGGTGTAGTCGATCACTTCATCGGCGCCAAGGTTCCGTAGGAGTGGATGCTTGGCCTGGCGGGCGGTTCCGATCACATATGCGCCATGTGCCTTGGCGATCTGCACCGCCAGATGGCCGACCCCGCCAGCGGCGGCGTGAATCAGCACGCGCTGCCCGGCCCGCAGATCCGCTGTCTCGATCAAGGACTGCCAGGCGGTCAACGCGGCCAGCGGCAGTGCCGCCGCTTGGACATGGTCGATCGTTTCCGGCTTGAAGGTGAAGTGCCGTGCAGGGCCGGTCACGTACTGGGCGTAGGCGCCCGCCTGGTGTGGAAAGCGAGGCATGCCGAATACCTCGTCGCCCGGCCGATACAGCGTCACTCCAAGCCCTACGGCCTCGACGACTCCCGACACGTCGTAGCCCAGAATGACCGGCTCACCCCACAACCCCAAGCCCCCGCGGGCCCGGGACTTCCAGTCGGTCGGGTTGACCCCGGCGGCGTGCACACGCACCAGGATCTCCGCCGGACCCGGGCTCGGGCGGTTCACCTCGACTTCGGTGAGGACCTCTGGACCACCCCAGGAGCGCGGGCTCATCGCCCGCATCCGTGCGCCGACGGGTGTGCTGTCATTCATCAGATGTCCTGTTCCTGCTCGTAGAACGCGCCACGATTGCGCGCTGCGGACGAGTCTGCGGGCAGAGCCGATCAGCCGGCACTGGCTTGATGGACACAATGTGACAGGATCTGGCCATGCATCGCGTGGTCGTCCTCGCCCTTGAGGGCGTCATCCCGTTCGAACTGAGCATCCCGGCACGGATCTTCAGCAGCGCCGAGGGGCCAGATGGGAGACCGCTCTATGAGGTCATCACCTGCACCCTGGACGGCCGGCCGGTGCACAGCGCCGCCGGCTTCGCCATCGCCGTCGAGCATGATGCGAAGGCGCTGGCCACCGCCGGCACTCTTGTCGTTCCACCCGCCGATACGCTCGGCGCGATCCGCGAACAGGGCCGCCTGCCCAAACCGCTGGCCGACGCCTTCGCGCTCATCCAGCCGGACACCCGGATCGTGTCCATCTGCACCGCCGCGTACGTGCTGGCCGCCGCAGGCCTGCTCGACGATCGACCCGCCACCACCCACTGGAGGGAGGTCGAACACTTCCAGCGAACCTTCCCCCAGGTGAAAGTGGACCGCGACGTACTGTTCGTGGACAGCGGCAATATCCTCACCTCGGCCGGCGTCGCCGCCGGCCTGGATCTCTGCCTACACCTGATACGACGCGACCACGGCAGCGCAGTGGCCAACCAGGTCGCCCGCCGCTGCATCGTCCCGCCATGGCGCGACGGCGGCCAAGCCCAATACATCGAACAGCCCGTCCCCGAGCCGTCGTCGACCAGCACCACCTCCACCCGCGCCTGGGCGTTGGAGCACCTGCATCAGCCAATGTCACTGTCCGAACTCGCTGCCTATGCACGGATGAGCACGCGCACCTTCACCCGGCGCTTCCGCGCCGAGGTCGGCATGACCCCGGGCCAGTGGCTGACCGCCCAGCGCGTGGAACGGGCTCGCCAGCTGCTCGAGACCAGTGACCTATCGATCGATCACATCGCCCACCGGGCCGGGTTCGGCACCGCCAACTCGCTCCGACAACACCTGCGCGCCGCCATCGGCGTCTCACCCACGGCCTACCGCCGCATCTTTCACGCCGGAAGCACACCCACCCACAAGATTTGAGAATTGCTCGCGCCGACGCCAGGCCGGTGACAGTCACACCGCCGCGCTGTGCAACACCAAGGGCAGCGTGACCTGCCCCGCTGGGCACACCCCTCACCGGGGAGCACCAGAGCAAAGCCGCGTTCGGTACCCATGCGCCGAGTGCTTTTGTGCGAGCGGTGCGCCGGGGCCACAGTAGGTCGCATCCCGACTATCTGCCCCCACACCCGCGCCGGGCGGCTACCAGCGCACGCCACGTCCGGTACCTATGCACTGGGTGCCCCTGTGCGAGTAATTCACCGAGGCCGCAGCTAGCCGCATTTCGATCATCCGCCCTCACCACCACGACCTCCAAAGCCCCGCCAGGCGGCCTGCGATCCGGCTCTATCGGTCGAATGTGTCGTCGCCTGGTGCGTCCAGCAGGGCAATCGCCGCCTCCACTACTGCGGCACCATTGCAGTCGAGGTTGGCTGCATGCCCGAGCCGCCGCTTGCAACCTCCGCAGACTGATCAAACTCGGCCTGGAGTCGGCGTCTCAGCGCCGCCCTGCGCCACGGCGGCGACTACGACGACGACCTCGTCCGCGCCCTCACCTGGCTCTCATCCGCACCAGCCCCCGCGCTCGGCCGCCAGGTCGGGGCCGGTCGGGAACGGATGCGGCGGGACGGGCGGCGTCTTGGCGCCGTGTCCGGTCCTCGACCGGCCGGACAGCCAGCCCTCTCACACAACGAACCGGTAGGGCACCACGTTGCGGGCCGCGCGTTGCCCCGTCTCCGGTGAAGCCACGGTGATGTGGTTGTTGGTAGTGCTCCCCGCCATCGTCGAAAGGTGTCTGGACCAGCCAGATATGAGCAGTCCCGGTGAACGTCCGTGTTCGCACCAGCGGGAATGATCCGGAGGGATGTGTCCTGCCGCGGTTCTCTTGTGCACAGAGGTGCCGAGTAGGACGAGCACGAGCACGAGCCAAGGCCGTCTGCTCGACCATCCCGGAGCCGCTGCGGCCGCCCGGGCCTCGCCTGATGTCCCCCACTACCGACCGCCGCCAACCCGTAGTGCTGGCCGCTGGTTGGCGCGTCCTGCCTCAGGAGCCGACTTCGCCGAAGTGATCTTCAGTGCCTGGGACGTGCCGCGGCCGTGAGTGGTGATGAACGTGCCTGGACGGTCCCGCCGGCATGGTCGAGCCGGCGAAGGCGATGTGAGGCGCGGAGGGCCTGGTGGCGCGGCCCCTTGACCGCGGCTGGGGGACAGAGAGTCCCACACTAGTGTCCGCTATATATTGACACTCGTTGGCGACGTGTTCAATGATGGCAAACGGCAGGTGGACGTTGCCGGCCTGCTGTGTCCGTTCCCGTCATCGGCGAAAGGAGCCTCCGGTGTCACCTACGACCCTCCGGCATCGGTCGGCTCGTCCGGGGCGCCACATCGGTGCGCATCCTAGGACACCCGAACCGCAGGGAGGAATGCCGTGCTGATCGGATTCGCCGGCCTGGGGCAAATGGGCAAGCCGATGGCCTCCCACCTGGCACGGACGGGGCACACGGTCCTCGCTTACGATTCAAGGCTCGACCACGCGCCGGAGGGCCTCACGGCCGCGAGCTCGCCTGCTGAGCTCGCCGACGCGTCGCTCAGCATCAGCATTTCCGCGCTCGCCCGTCCCGACCTGGCGTACACCCACTCGAACGCGGACGTGGACACCCTGGAGTCGTACCGGGACAAGGTCCGGTCGGGTTTCTACGTCTACCACCGCATCGATCATCCTGTGGATCGGATCGTTGTGTCCGGGGATACCGCCGTCGTGCTGGGGGAGATGCACGCCGATATCACCGCGGGCGGGACTCGCAAGAGGCTGGCGAATCGTTCCCTGGCCGTGTGGGTGCGCGAGAGCGACCGGTGGCTGCTGCTGGCCTACCAGCCCACCGTGCTGCACCGTACTGATCGCGGCCCCGGGGTTGGCGGTAGCCGTCTCGGCCCACGCCGTCGTCGCCGGCGCCTGGCTGTTCGGCCTCGCCCGTTGGCCGGTGCGGGTTCTGGCCGGCCTCTCGGCAGTTGCGCTGCTCGTGATGCCCCCGTGGGTGTCAGCGCCGGTGCGATCGCAGCGCGCCTGCTTGTCACATCCCCCGCAGGCACCGTCGCGGCACCGAGGGCGTCGCCTCCTCGGCGAGTGCGGCGTCCGCGCGGGACGCCCCCTCCCGGGCCGCATCCGCGGTGACGCCCCCGGCTCCGGCGACGGGCTCACGCACCGGCGCTGCACGTGAGCCGTACTGAACGCCGCGTCGCCGCAGAAGGTCTCGCCTGCCGCGGTGAGGACCACCACCGCGACGACTCGCCTTCGTCACAGATGGCCGTACTGCGCAGCACCGACGACCCCCCGAGGCGTTCGCTGCGTTCACCAGCAGCCGTCGGCGCCGGTTCACCAGGCGCTGACCGCTACCACCCTTCCGATCAAGACGGTCGCACCGACATCGCACCCACTCGGCATCACTAACGGATCGATACCTGCAGGCTCACCTCGCACCTCTGCGGAGACATCATGAGCTCAACGTCCGTCCCCAAACAGGCCACCGTCGGGCAGGCAACCCGCCCGCCGCTCCAGTCTCGTCGCGTCGCCCTGGCCGGCGCCATCGGAACGTTCGTGGAGTACTACGACTACACCGTCTACGGCTTCCTCGCCCTCACCCTGGCCGCGGTGTTCTTCCCGGCGCAGGACCCGACGGCCGCATTGCTGTCGACCCTCGCGGTGTTCGCCGCGGCGTTCGTGCTGCGCCCGCTCGGGGGGATCGTGCTCGGTCACCTCGGCGACCGTTACGGCCGCCGACCCGTGCTGGCCTGGGCCGTGATCAGCATGGCGGCCTCCAGCTTCCTCATCGGGCTGCTGCCCGGCTACGCCACCGCCGGCGTGTGGGCGACCGTGATGCTGGTCGCCCTGCGTGGCGTGCAAGGCCTCTCGGCGGGCGGGGAGACCGGCGGCGCCACCACCTACGTCGCCGAATGGTCGCCGTCCGGGCGGCGGGCGTTCTGGTGCAGCACCATCCAGATGGGCAACCTGCTCGGCGTGCTCACCGGGTCGGTCCTGGTGGCCGTGCTCTACGCCACACTGAGCACGGGTCAGATGGAGACCTGGGGCTGGCGGATCCCGTTCTTGATCTCCCTGCCGCTGGGCCTGGTCGGCCTCTACATCCGACGCCGGCTCGATGAGAGCCCGGAGTTCGAGGACCTGAAGGACCGCAGCCGGATCCCGGTCGAGCGCCAGAAGTCCCCGATCGCCACCGCGCTGCGCCGCGACCGAGCGGGCATCGCCCGAGTCACCGGCTTCTCGGTCGGCGCGTTCGCCGGCTACTACATCGTCTACGTCTACGGCGCCACGTTCCTCCAGGGAGAGGGCGGCCTGACCGCAGTCGAGGCCACCTGGTGCACCTCCGCGGCGCTCGTGCTCGCCGCCGTCACCGTGCTCGGCTGGGGCGCACTGTCCGACCGGATCGGCCGCAAGCCGATGCTGCTCGGCGCGTTCGCCGCGATGGCCCTGCTCGCCTACCCCGCCTTCATCCTGATGGGCACCGGCAACATCGGACTCGCGTTCCTCGGCCAGGCCGCCCTCGGGCTTTGCGAGGCCGCCGTGATGGGCACCATCCTGGCCGCTTTCACCGAACTGTTCGGCACCCGCACCCGATTCAGCGGGTTCGGACTCGGCTACAACCTGGGCGCGATCCTGACCGGCGCCACCGCGCCCTACATCGGCACCTGGCTGATCAGCAACACCGGCGACCCCCGCTCGCCCGGCCTCTTCCTCGTCGTCGCCGCCGTCGTCTCGCTGATCACCGCGACGACGCTGACCGAGACCGCGCACCGCCCTTTGATGAAGGACTGACACCGATGTCTTACCAGGACCTCGCGCTGCACATGGACGGTGCGTGGCGGCGCGAGGGCCTGCCCACCCGGGCCATGCACAACCCCGCCACCGGCGAACTGCCCCTGGCTGACCCCGCGGTTCTCACCCTTGGCCGTCGACGCCGCCGCCCGCGGCTACCGCCGGTGGCACGCGTTATCGGCACACCAACGCGGCCCATCCTCGCCCGGACCGCCGAGCTGCTCCGGCAGCGGAGAGAGCCGATCGCCAACGACCTCACCCGGGAGCAGGGCGAACCGCTGTCCGAGGCCCGGTCCGAGGTGGCCACCGCCGCGGAGATCCTGCAGTGGTACGCCGAAGGGGGGCCGCGCCTACGGCCGGGTGATCCGGGGCCACCACCTGCACGACCGGCTCTTGGTGGTCACCGAGCCGGACGGCCCACGTGCTCCATGCGCTCAACCCCGGCGGTGCGGGCGCTTGGCGCTCCCCGATGTAGGAGTACGTCCCTGTCCGCCCGATCGACGTGACGATTCGCGTCGCCGAAGACTTAAGGCTGACGTGGCGACCGGCGCGGCTGCCGGTCGATGACCAAGAGGTCGAGACGCAATTCGCAGACGACGTGACCCGCTTCCCAATTCCCGCGTCGAGCACCACGAGGTGGGGATGGTCGAGCTGGAAATGGTCCTGAGACCTCGGATCAGGTGATCGTTTCGTCCGCCCGCCAGGCCCGTAGCTCAACACAAAAGCGATGAGAGGAACTCCAGAAAATGCAGGACTTGGCCGCCGGCCTTCTCGATTTCGCCGACTACCAGCAAATCTGTCGCCTCAAGTCGCGGTACTTCTTCTGCATCGATACCAAGCAGTGGCAGAAGCTGCGTGAGCTGTTCAGTGACGACGCGACCTTCGAGGGGTTCCCGTTCGCGACCGAGGGCCCGGACGCCTTCGTCGAGGAGGTCTCGTCGTGGCTCGGACCGATCCGGTCGGCCCATCACGGAATGATGCCGGAGCTCCGGATGGCGGGCCCACGGCGCGTCCGAGGACGCTGGGCCATGCAGGACTATCTCGCCTGGCCCCAGGACAGCCGGGTGTACAGAGGGGTGCCGATCCCCGGGATGTACGGGATGCGTGGATACGGCTACTACGACGAGGAGTACACGCTGGGGCCGTTCGGATGGCGGATCTCGTTCATGCGGCTGACGAGACTGTGGATCGATGCGCTCACCGACGAGTACGTAGAGCCGCCGCCCTACGACGTGCACGCTGTGGACACCGGCTGGTTCGAACGCTGAGCCGGTACACGGTCGACGATGAGAGCGGTCGCGAATCAAGTGATCGACATGCCGCCGTCGAGGGGGGTGACGTGACCGGTCACCCCCTCGTCGACGAGCAACCGTGAAACCCAAAGCGCGACCTCGACGGGACCGCCGACCCGCATGCCGTCGGTGGTCGCGCGAAACGGATTTTCCGTGGCGCCGACCGCCGCTGCGGGTGCGCTGGGCGGGCGCCTCCGCCAAGTGCCTCGGTGCACGTTGACGGTGCCGAAGGAGGGCACGACATAGCGGCGGCCGCCGAACCACACCTCGGCGCGAGGCGCCTCCTTGCCGTCGACCTCCGACTTCCGACTTCCGGCTGCCAGAGTCCTCGATACCGGGCGGCGCGGGGCGGTCACCGTGCTCTCCGACCATCGGGTGGTGAAGGCGACCGCAGCGACGTCGGGGTGCGTATGCGCGGCTGCCGCGGCCGGAAGATCATGCTCGGGTGTAGTCGTCGCGTTCAGTGTCGGTGAATCAGGCGACGGGAGCCGAGGCCGCGGCGGTGCGAGGGGCGTACAGGTCGCAGGTGCTCGTGACGCGGCGGCTGCGGGAGAAGATGTGGGAGCGTGCGCGCCACGGCATCCCGCGACGGGGGTCGCGGGCCAGTCGGCGGCGCGCCTCGTCCGGGCCGGGCCGGTCTGAGCTTGGCGTCGGCTAAATCTTCCGCATGCGCGCGGTCGCCGACGGTTCCGGTAGTTCGATCTTCGCGGCGGCTTGCGCATTCGGGGCGCCTCCCACGCGAGCACCTCGTCCCGAGCGATAGTGCGTCCGGCCAAGATCGACGGTTCGTTGATGAGCATCGGCGCCTCCCGGCGGTCGTGTGTGCGGGTGTCGGCGACGCCCGGCGTCGCCGTGGATTCCCCAGTAAACTGTTCAGTGAGACTGAATCGATGTGGCCCGACGCGGGGGCAGACGGGAGCGGTGTGGTGCAGGACAAGATCGGGCCGGCGTTGCGGCAGGCGCGACTGCAACGCAAGCTGAGTCTGCGCAGTGCGGCGTCCGCCGCCGGGATCTCGGCGAGCCTGCTCTCGCAGGTCGAGACCGGCAAGTCGCAACCGTCGGTGAGCACGCTGTACGCGTTGGTGAGCCACATGGGCATCTCGTTGGATGAACTGCTCGGTATCGGCGGTGACCGGTCCGATCAGGAGGTGTCGGCAGCCACTGCCCCGAGTGCGCCGGCCGAGGACCGGGCTTCCCGGCCTTCGTCCGACGTCGTGCAGCGGGCCGCCGACAACCCGGTCCTGGAGATGGCCAACGGTGTTCGGTGGGAGAGGCTGGCCATCGGTGGCCGGTCGGACGTGGACGCGCTGCTGGTGACCTACGAGCCCGGGGCCGCGAGCTCAGTGGACCGGAAGCTGATGCGGCACAGCGGGACCGAGCACGCCTACCTCCTCTCGGGCGAGCTGACGCTGTTGCTCGACTTCGAGCGTCACCTGATCACGGTGGGGGACTCGGTGTGCTTCGACTCCACCAGGCCGCACATGTACGTCAACCAGGGTGCTGAGCCCGCCCGTGGGGTGTGGTTCGTGTCCGGACGTAACGATCTCGACCACACTCGGGAGTGGGTGGCGTCGCAACTCGGCGACCACGTCGGTGAGTCGTCCTCGCGACCCTCGAACGCGGTCGAGGCGGCCGACCTGCTCAGGACCGCCGACCCGGTTCCCGCGCCGTCCTCTGCTGCTGCCGCGCGGGGCACGGACGCCGAGTCGGGTCAGCTGCCGGACGCCACCGGACGCTGAGCAGCGGCGCGCCTCCGGCGACGGCGGGTGTGATCGGCGCGGAGGGCCTGGTGGCGCGGCTCCTTGACCGTGGCCGGGGGCAGAGTCAGCCGCCACGAGTGTCCGCTATGTATTGACAACGATCGGCGATCTGTTCAATGATGGCAAACAGTAGGTGGATGTTGCTGCCTGCTGTGTCCGTTCCCGTCATCGGCGACAAGGGTGTCACCTACGACCCCCCGGCATCGGTCGGCTCGTCCGGGGCGCCACATACGGAAGGAGACGACCCCGCATGACCGGTAGCACTGTCACCGCCGACGCCGAGGCGACGATCCGTTTCCTGGAGGACGCTCGCTACGCCGCCGTGATCGCGGGCGACGTCGAGGCATTCTCCGCGCTTGCCCATCCCGACCTGGCGTACACCCACTCGAACGCGGACGTGGACACCCTGGAGTCGTACCGGGAGAAAGTTCGGTCGGGTTTCTACGTCTACCACCGCATCGATCACCCTGTGGATCGGATCGTTGTGTCCGGGGATACCGCCGTCGTGCTGGGGGAGATGCACGCCGATATCACCGCGGGCGGGACTCGCAAGACGCTGGCGAATCGTTCCCTGGCCGTGTGGGTGCGCGAGAGCGACCGGTGGCTGCTGCTGGCCTACCAGCCCACCGTGCTGCCAGAGCCGGCCCGATGAACGGGTTCACCTATGACGCGTTGCCTGGGCGCGTGGTTTTCGGGTCCGGGATCGCGCGCTCCGGCCTGCTGGGTGAGGTCGACGCGTTCGGGGCCGACGGCATCCTGCTCATCTCTGCCGATACCGAGGCCGCACTGGCGCGCGAGTTGTGCGCACCGTTCGCCGACCGGGTCGCGGTGACGTTCACCGGGGTCCGCCCGCACGTCCCGGTCGAGGTCGCCGAGCGAGCTCGCGAGGTCGCGTCCGGTGCCGACCTGGTGCTGTCCGTGGGCGGCGGATCGACGACGGGTACGGCGAAGGCGGTCGCGCTCACCACGGGGCTGCCGATCGTCGCCGTGCCCACGACCTACGCGGGTTCCGAGGTCACACCGGTGTGGGGCCTGACGGAGGGGAGCCGCAAGACGACGGGCACCGATCCGCGGGTGCTCCCGCGGACCGTCGTCTACGACCCCGACCTGACCCTGACCCTCCCCGCCGCGCTGTCGGCGGCCAGCGGGCTCAACGCCATGGCCCACTGCGTGGAGGCCTTCTGGGCCCCCCGGCGCAATCCGGTGTCGAGCGCCGTCGCCGAAGACGGGATCCGGCACCTCTCGGCCGGTCTGCTCGCGGTCGCCGCCGATCCCGCCGACCGCGACGCCCGGGCCGAGCTACTGCTGGGCGCCTACCTCGCCGGATCGGCGTTCGCCGGCGCCGGATCCGGACTCCACCACAAGATCTGCCACGTCCTGGGCGGGGCGTTCGACCTTCCCCATGCCCAGACCCACGCGATCGTCCTTCCGCACGTGCTCGCGTTCAACGCACCTGGCGCACCCGCGGCCGCGTCTCGCATCGCGTCGGCTCTCGGCCGACCCGACCCGGTCGGCGGACTCCGGGAGTTCGGCGAGAAGCTCGGCGTGCCCGCCGGCCTGCGGGAGCTCGGCCTGCGCGAGTCCGGCCTCGACGACGTGCTCGACGACATTCTGGCGATCGTGCCCGCCGACAATCCACGCCCCGTCACCTCTGCCGGACTGCGGACGCTGCTGCGCGCGGCCTGGGGCGGGACCGACCCTGCGACGGGGGCCCCATGAACGGGGAGCACGCCGGCGGCGCCGACCGTGAGCAGGCGGTGACCGACGAGGTCCTGGCCAGCTTCGGCGGCACCGTCGATCCGCGGCTCCGCGAGGTCATGCGGAGCCTCGTCCGGCACCTGCACGCCTTCGCCCGGGAGGTTCGGCTCAGCGAGCGGGAGTGGGAGGCGGCGATCGAATTCCTGACCCGCGCCGGACACATCACCGACGAGCGCCGCCAGGAGTTCATCCTGCTGTCCGACGTCCTCGGGCTGTCGATGCTGACCGTCGCGATCAACGAGCCGGCGGTGCCCGGGGCGACCGAGGCGACGGTGTTCGGGCCGTTCTTCGTCGACGGCGCTCCGGAGATCCCGCTCGGCGGCGACATCGCCCGCGGAGCGGCCGGGACGCCGTGCCACGTGTCGGGGCAGGTGCGTTCCACCGACGGCAGCCCGATCGCCGGCGCGCGAGTGGACGTCTGGGAGGCCGACGAGGACGGCTTCTACGACGTCCAGTATTCCGGCGACCGCTCCGCGGGCCGGGGCCGGCTGCGGTCGGGTGCGGACGGCGAGTACCGGTTCTGGTCGGTCCTCCCGGCGCCGTACCCGATCCCGCACGACGGCCCGGTGGGCGACCTGCTCGCGGCCGCCGGCCGCGGCCCGATGCGCCCCGCGCACCTGCACTTCAAGGTCACCGCGCCGGGCTACCGCACCCTGATCACCCACATCTTCGTGGCCGGGGATCCCTACCTCGGATGTGACGCGGTGTTCGGGGTGAAGGACGGCCTCGTGGTCGAAGCGGAGCACCATCCGGCGGGCACCGCCCCCGACGGATCGCGGCAGGCGGCCGCCTGGACGGCCATGACCTTCGATCTGGTGCTCGTCCCCGACGGCGCCGGCTGACCTTCCCGCGTGGACGAAGCCTTCTGTGGCGTCGGCACCGACCGTCCCCGCGGGGGGCTGCTTTCCCGGAAACAACAAGCACGTCAGCGCTGCCCGTGCTCGCCGGCAGCTCAACTCGGAGGTGTAAGGATGCGACGTATCCGGTGGACGGTGCTCGGCGGGTGTACCGGCGTGCACGGGACGGATCCGGTCGAACCGGAGACCGCGATGCCCTCTCCCGTCGGCCCACCAGGGAGGAGTTGACATGCGTGCGGCAGTGTTCCACGGCAAGGACGACATCCGCCTCGAGGACGTACCGGACCCGACCTGCGGGCCGGACGAGGTCCTGTTGGCCGTGCATGCCACCGGCATCTGCGGCACGGACGCACACGAGTTCGCCTCCGGACCCCACATGCCCCCACTCCACGACCGGCATCCGTTCTCCGGCCATCGGGGGCCGATGATCCTCGGACACGAGCTCACCGGCGTGGTCCGCGAAGCCGGCGCCCGGGTGCGGGGATTCGCCTCGGGTGACTTGGTGGTCACCGGCGCGGGGATCTCCTGCGGCGAGTGCGGCCAGTGCCGGCGCGGCCGGACCAACCTCTGCACCCGCTACTACACCATCGGCCTGCACCGCGACGGCGGCCTGGCCCAGCTGTGCGCGGTCCCGGCCGCCACCTGCCTGCACGTCGCTCCCTACGGCCTCACCGCGGACGCGGCGACCCTGGCCCAGCCGATGAGCATCGCCGTCCACTCCATGCGACGGGGGCGTCTCCAGCCCGACGAGCACGCGGTGATCGTCGGCGCCGGTGGCATCGGCGCCTTCCTGACCTACGCCGTCACCTCGGTCACCGACCGGGTCGCCGTGCTCGACATCGACGAGGAACGGCTGCGAATCGCCACGAACCTCCGGGCGGCGCACGCATTGCGGCTCGGTGACGGCATCGATCCCGCCGCGGCGGTCGCCGACTGGGCGCTCGAACCGGACGTCGTCTACGAGGTCTCCGGCACGCGGGCCGGCCTGGAGACCGCGCTGTCGCTGCTGCCGCCGGGCGGCAGGCTGGTCCTGGTCGGTCTCCAGGGAGAATTCGTTCCGATGGACCTCCGGCGGATCGCGCTCGCCGAGCTCGAGGTGATCGGCCCCAGTGCTCACGTCTGCGGGGCGGACCTGCCCACCGCGCTCCAGCTGCTCGCCGCCCGGGACGGCTCATGGGACGACGTCGCCCCGATCGCGCTGTCGCTCGATGACCTGGTGGAGGAGGGCCTGCGTCCGCTGGCCGAACGCCGCAGTACCCGGATCAAGACCATCGTCGACCCCTGGGCCCCGACCACTCGACCCACCCAGATGCGGCACGCGGACGCCTGACTCGACGCCGGCCACTCAGGCGGGCGTCCTAGTTACATAAACAATAAATATAAAACTGCTATGCTTTCGCCATGAGTCGTCAAGACGCCGCTTCTGGCGCGTCCGCTGCCATCGGGGCGGCCCTCTACGGCCTGGCCATCAGGGCCGTGAGACGCCTGCCCCGGGACATGAGCCTGACGTCGGCCGCCACCCTGGCCACCCTGGAGCGGACCGGCCCGCGGCGCATCACCGATCTGGCCGCGGTCGAGGGCGTCACCCAGCCCGCGATGACCGCCCTGGTCCGGGTGATGGAGGAGTCCGGCCTGGTCGAGCGGCGGGGCGACGCGTCCGACAGGCGGGTCACGCTGGTGTGCCTGACCGAGGCCGGCTCCTCCTATGTCCGGACGCGACGCCAGGCGGGCGTCGACGCGTACGCGCGGTTGATCGGCGAACTCACCGGCGATGAGGTCGAGGCGCTGGTGGCGGCACTTCCGGCGCTGAAGCATCTGGCAGAGCTCGAAAGCCAGGACCGCGAAGGGCCGAAGCAGTGACCGGGCAGCCGGTCGGCGGGGGCGCGGTGAAAGCGTCCCCGGCGGCGCGTTCCGAGGTGCGGCCGCTGGTCCCCGCCCTGATGTTCATCGCTCTGGTCGTGGCGGCGGTCGGCAGCCTCGGGACGCCTCTCATCACCAGCGTGGCGACCTCGTTCCACGTCTCGCTCGGCAGCGCGCAATGGACGCTGACCATCGCGCTGCTCAGCGGCACCGTCGCCACGCCCGTCCTCGGCCGGCTCGGAGCCGGCCCGCACCGGCGGGCGACGATCCTGGTCACGCTGGCGGTCGTCGTCGCCGGCAGCGCGCTCACCGTGCTGCCGCTGCC
This sequence comes from Actinomadura sp. B10D3, assembly GCF_039871695.1. Lineage (NCBI taxonomy): Bacteria > Bacillati > Actinomycetota > Actinomycetes > Streptosporangiales > Thermomonosporaceae > Actinomadura > Actinomadura sp. B10D3. Next base: position 3,718 of record NZ_JBDPLY010000055.1, on the reverse strand, counting down.
GTTCGCGTGGCTGCTGGCCGGGAGGGCGGCCCAGGGCGTCGGGCTCGGGCTGACGGCGCTGATGATGGGCGTGGCCCGCGACCACCTCCCCGAGGAGCGCAGTGGGGCCGTGATCGCCCTGATCTCGGTGGTCTCGATCATCGGAGCCGGCGTCGGCTACCCGCTCGCCGCCCTGCTCGCCGAGCTCGGCGGGGTACGGGCCGCCTACGGCCTCGGCCTGGTCGTCACCGCCGCCGCCCTCCTGACCGCGTGGCGCTCCGTGCCCGAGCCCCCCGAAGGCCGCTCCGCCCGCGTGGACGTGGCAGGCGCGGTCGTCCTGGCCGCTGCGCTGCTGGCGGTGCTGTTCCTCGCCGGCGAACGGAATCTGTGGAGCCGGCACCTCCCCGTGGCGGCGGGCCTCGCCGTCGTCGCGGCGGTGCTGCTCTGCGTCTGGGCCGTCATCGAGCTGCGCAGCACGACGCCCCTGGTCGATGTGCGGGCGGTGCGGCACCCGGCGGTCGCCGGGGCGAACCTCGCCATGTTCGTCGGCGGGATCGGCATGTACCTCCTGCTCACGCTCATCACCCGGTACGCGCAGACGCCGCACGGCGCCGGCTACGGCTTCGGGCTGACGACCTTCGTCGCCGGGCTGGTCCTCATCCCGTTCTCGGTGCTGGGGTTCGTCGCCGGCAAGCTCACGCCGCGGGTCCGGACGCGGATCGCCGACCCCCTGCTCCTGGCCGGCAGCGCCGTCGTGGTCGGCGGCGGGTTCGCCCTGTTCGCGGCGGCCCGGTCGGACCTGGCCGAACTGTTCGTGGCGATGGGCGTGCTCGGCTTCGGCGTCGGCGGCTTCTCGGCCGCGATGCCCGGCGTCATCCTCGCCGTCACCCCCAAGAGCGAGACGTCGAGTGCCATGAGCTTCAACTACGTCGTCCGCAGTGTCGGGTACTCCCTGGGCAGCGCCATCGGCGGCCTGATCCTCGCCGCGGGCACCGGCCCCGGCCACCTCTTCCCCGACGACAGCGCCTACACCACCGCGGCGCTGGTCGGCATCGGCGCCATGGCGATCACGACGCTGGCAAGCCTCGCTCTCGCCCGCCGACGCTCGTCCAAGACCAACCCGTGAGTCACAACAAGCCGACCGCTCCGGCCGTCAAGGCCGTGGAGAGTGGACCACGAAGCTGCATCTGGCCCGCGAGCAGAACCGCAAGCTGATGGCGGTCGTGCGGCGGCTACAGGCTTTGGGGGTGCTTCCGGCGCCCGAGCCAAAGTGGAAGTTCGCAGACGGTGACGTGCTCGCCGGCCTGGCGACCTCCGCGCAGATCCGAGCTGGCGGGTGAGGTGATTTGCTCTCCCCCTACTAATGTTGACTGGATGGCCTCGGGCTGGCCGCTGGCTTGTGCACTCCCGACATTGCTGGCGAGCTCGTCATTTATTTCGTGCCGTCCACGAGAAAGCATCGTGCCGGGGCTCAGACGGCGGGCAAGCGGGCGAGTGTGAGTCGTGGCTCCGGTTGGTTCACGAGCCGGTGCGCGGCCGACTGCACTCCGACAGCGACGCGACCTGTCGGAGTGCCGGGTTGGTCGTCATTTGGGTTCACAGACGCTACCGTCGCGGTCGCGGTCGAAGTACCAATCGTACTCGGGGTCAATGCCCTTTTCGTAAGGGCCATAGCCGTGGGCGTTGGCTTCCTTGCAGGTGTCGAACCGAGGGTCGAGATCCGAGGTCGGCTCCTCGCTAGGTTGCGGCTCGTCGGTGGACGGTGGTTCTTCTGGGGGGAGCGATTGGGTGGGTGGCGATTCTGTTGTCGTGGGAGGTTCTTCGCTGGGAGTGCTTAGGGGTGGGGGCTTTTCGGGCGTGCGTTCCTCTTCGGAGGGTGTCTGTGAAGTGGGTGGGACGGCAGGGGCCCCTGAGGGGGTCCCCTGTCCTGTCTGTTCTGCTTGACGGGATGGTGACGTGGTGAACGGCGCGGGGGCCAGGAACTTTCGTGGTTTGGACGTTGCGGCACGAGTGACGTCCTTCCGGCACTGCATCCCGCCGCACCAGACCCCTTTCAGCTCACTTCCGTCGCGGGCGTCCAGAAACAGAGGGAGGCCCGCGTTTGGGTAAATTGTGAGCCTGCTTCTTGTGGGGGACTGCCGATAACGTTAGAAGAGGGTGCCCTCGTGTTGGATGCCTCGTAGGGCGTCGTAGTCGAGGGTCACGCAGTCGATGCCTCGGTCGGTGGCGAGGACGCGGGCCTGGGGTTTGATCTCCTGGGCCGCGAAGACGCCGCGGACGGGGGCTAGGTGCGGGTCGCGGTTGAGGAGTTCCAGGTAGCGGGTCAGCTGTTCTACGCCGTCGATCTCGCCGCGGCGTTTGATCTCGATGGCGACCGTGGCGCTGTCGGCGTCGCGGCAGAGGATGTCGACCGGGCCGATCGCGGTGGGGAACTCGCGGCGGATGAGGGTGTAGCCGTCGCCGAGGGTGGTGATGTGCTCGGCGAGGAGCTCCTGGAGGTGCGCTTCTACGCCGTCCTTCTGGAGGCCCGGGTCGAGGCCAAGCTCGTGGCTGGTGTCGTGCAGGATCTCCTCGATGGTGAGGATGAGTCGCTCGCCTGATTTGCCGTGCGTGACCGTCCAGCGGGCTATGGCGCCGTTCTCCTCGTAGGGCTCCTCGCGGAGCGAGCACGGCGGGTTCATCCAGTTGAGGGGTTTGTAGGCGCGGTCGTCGGCATGGACGCTCACGCTTCCGTCCGCCTTGATGAGGACGAGGCGGGGCGCCATGGGCAGGTGGGCGGTGAGCTTGCCGGCGTAGTCGACGCTGCAGCGGGCGATAACGAGACGCACGGTGCCTCACCTTAGTGCGGCGTCCAGGCCGCTTCGGGCGAGACCGGTGTACTCGATCGCGGCGTCCGGGGCGTCTAAGACGTTTCGGGGCGCCGGATAGGGCGTCGTGCCGATGTGGGGGTGGGGGCCTTAGCGCGAGTCTCTTGGGTGTCGGGCCGTGTCGTGCGGTCCGGGACGTTCGGGGAGAGGTCGTGTACCACCACCAGATCATGCGGGACATCGCGAGGCAGCGGGCGGACGTCAGGCGGGCCGAGGCGCGGGCCGTACGGGACGTTCGGCTGGCGCGGCGGGCTCGGGAGTACTGGGCCGAGTTCGCCGAGCGGCAGGTCGTCCGGCCGGCCCGGCGGCGGGCGCGGGGACGCGGGGCGGCGCCGCGCGGCGCGTAGCGGAATGAAAATCTTTGTCAAGGCCTGGAATTCCCACGGGAGCGTGGTTAGCGTCGGCGGGTGGGTGTTCATCCTCTCTGCGAAAGGATCCCCGCACATGTCCCTCGACGTGACCCCCGAACTGCTCGAGACGGCGCAGAAGGGCGAGGTCGGTGACGCGGCCTTCATCGAGTGCATCAGGACGTCCCTCCCGTACGCGTGGGACATGATCACCGGGCTGGTGGCCCGGCTCCAGGTGGACGGGGGTGACTTCGCCGACAACCTCACGCCGCCGCCGGACGAGCAGGCCCGCGGCCAGCTCCTGCGGGTCCTCGCCAGCGACGCCATGCGCGGCGCGCTGGAGCGCCACTTCGGGATGAAGCTCGCGTTCCAGAACTGCCACCGCGTCGCCGTGTTCCCGAGCGGCGACTCCGACGCCTACCGGACGTTCGTGACCGCCCGCGAGCAGATCCTCAACCAGTCTCCCGAGCTCCGCGACTGCTGAGCCGAGCGTGCGGGGTGGCGGGGGGGTCGGGACGCCGCACG
>NZ_JBDPLY010000054.1:0-21891 GCF_039871695.1 Actinomadura sp. B10D3 | reverse complement strand
AACCGCCTCGTCGGCATCCTCCACGGATGCCTCAAGACCCGCACCCTCTACGACGAAGCAACCGCCTGGTCGCACCACACCCAATCCCACGCCGCTTGACACCCAAACGACATGGGGTGTCTGACCACAGCCCTCCGCCACGCGGGCTTCACCTACGACTCCAGACGCCGCCGCATCTCGATACGCGGCCACCGAACGATCGACCTGCCCTACCTCTACCTAGGCGCGGACGACCAAGCAGGCCCCAACTACACAGGCCAACCAGCCGTCCACTCCTTCTACGAACCCATGGGCTGATCCGGGACCACAAGATGTGGCCCCGGACCATGACCACCTACATCAGCCGCCACGACCACGCAACAACCTCAGTGGTTGCGATCGCGTCCGAAAACAGGTTCGAGCTTGCGAGAACCTGATCGCGCAGCGAGCCGCAAGGCGGGCCGGAGCGATGCCGGCGATCGCCCGCGGTGCCCGACGATGGAGGGCGCCCAGCGCCCGAAGGAGGAGGGATAAGGCGAACTAACGCTGCCAGGGCAAGTACCTTTCGGCGCGGCGGGGGCGGGCGAGGAGGCCGGTGGACTCGACGGCGAGGACGCGGTCGAAGCGGAAGGCGCGGACGCCGCGCCGCATGCGGCACCAGCCGACGAGGTACCAGTGGTCGCGGTGGACGAGGCAGGTGACGGGCTCGACCTCGCGGATCGTGACGTTGGCGCCGGCGTCGCCATAGCAGAGCCGGACGACGCGGTGCTCGGTGATGGCGGCGGCGATCACGCGGGCGCGGTCGGAGGTGGAGGCGTCCAGGGGCGCGGTGAGGGTGGCGAGCGTGGTGGTGACCACGTCGTCGTGGGGGGTGGCGTCGAGGAGGGTGTGCAGGGCGCGGCGCGCGGTGGTGGCCTGCGGGCCGGTGCCGAGGTGCGCGAGGGACAGCGCGAGGGCGGCGATCTCCGCCGCCGTGAGCGCGGCCGGCGCGGTGGGCGCGGTCTGGGGGTGCGTCGCAACGTTCGCCATGGTTCGATCATACGTTCGAACACTGACATTTTGGAGGTCGCGGCACCCCCCGGCCGAGTCTCGTGACGCACCGCGGACCGGACCGGGCGCATGATCGGCTGCACGCTTGAGAAGGCGACCGCACATGGGGAAAACTGAGGCACCGAAACGTGCTCTATTCGGGGGAATCAGGGGCGAACATGGGCCAAGCGTGGACCGGCGTTGAGTGACGCGCGCGTGAACCGGCCCCCGATGAGCCGGGACGAGGCGGACAGGATGCTCGCGCGCCTTCAGGACGAGAAGGAGCGCATCGGCGCCGCCCTGCTCGAACTGGAGGCCCATCAGGGCTACCAGCTGCTGGAGGGCGCGACGCTCACCGGGCGGACGCTGAGCGTGCAGTCCGACGTGCGTTCCCGCATTGCGTCCCTGTGGCTGCTGTTCGACCTGTACGGGCGCGTCCTCACCGAGGCCGCGGAACTGCGGGCCCGCCATGGCAAGCCGGGCCAGGCGCAGCTCGCGGAGCTGACCCGGCTCCTGGACGGGCCGTCGGTGGAGCTGCCCGCCCAGGAGGTGCCGCTGGAGCGGCGGACGCTGCTGTCCGCCCCGTCCGGCGAGCGGCTCACGCTCCGCGAGGCGGTCGACCGGATGACGCCGCTCTACGAGGAGGTCGCCCAGGCCGTCGCCGAGATCGACGGCGTCTGGTCGGCGCTGCTGTCCCGGCTGGCCGAGGTGGAGGCCGAGCGGCGCGCGGTCGAGGAGCTGCTGGCGTCCCTCGGCGGGGTGGACCCCGGCTTCGACAGGCTCCGCGGCGAGCTGGAGTCCGCGGCCGCCGTCGTGCGCGGCGACCCGATGGCGCTGGAACGGGACGGCCGCGCCGACACCGCGCGGCTGGACGAGATCTGCACCGCCCTCGCCGAGGTCCGCCGCGGCCTGGATGAGGCGCGGCGGCTGCGCGACGGGTTCGCCGACCGGATCCGCGGCGTCGCCGCCGTCCTGGACCGCCTGCGCGAGGCCGAGGCCGAGGCGCGGGCCGCCCATGACGAGGTGCTCGCCAAGATCGCGGCCCCGGCACCGCCCGAGCCGCCCGGTTCCCACGCCGCCCTCGCCGACCGGCTCGCCGCCGTCGCGCGGCCCCGGGAGGGCGCGGCGGCGCGCGGTGCGGGCTGGAACGACGTCGCCGAGCGGCTCGCCGACCTGGAGAGCGCGGCGGGCACGGCGCTGGAGCGGGCGCGCGAGGCCACCGCCCTCATCCGGGGCCTGCTGGACCGGCGCGAGGAGCTGCGCGGCCGGCTGCGGGCCTACCGGGTGAAGGCCGCGCGGCTCGGCCACGCCGAGGACCCCGACCTTGCCCGGATCTACGAGCAGGCCCGCGAGCTGCTGTGGACCTCCCCCTGCGACCTGCGGAAGGCGACCGTGGCGCTGACCGGCTACCAGCAGGCCATCACCTCGCGGGCGAAGGGAGCGGATCGATGAGCCAGTGCGCCCAGCCGGGCTGCGGCGGGACGATCGCGGACGGCTACTGCGACGTCTGCGGCAATCCCCCCGCGAGCGCCGCGCCGACCCCGGCGCCGGCCGCCGTGCCGAGCGTCCCGGAGCCGCGACCGCCCGCCGAAGGGCCGGAGAAGTGCCGCGAGGCCGGCTGCACCGGCACGATCATGGACGGCTACTGCGATGTGTGCGGCGCGCCGCCCGCGCACACCGCCCGCGTCCCGGCCACGTCCTCGCCGGGGACCTCCGGCACCACGGGGAGCACGGCGACCGGCAGCACCCGGACGGGCAGCACCCGCACCGGGTCGGCGCGCTCGTCCGGCCGCCGCGGGATGCTCGGCGCCGGGCTCGTCGAGGTGCCGCGCGTGCCCTACCGGGACCCGTCCAGCGCCGTACTGAGCAACCCGGAGGTCGCCGAGGCCAAACGGTACTGCAGCGGCTGCGGCGAACCCGTCGGCCGGAGCCGCGGCGACCGGCCGGGGCGGACGGAGGGCTTCTGCCCCAAGTGCGGCGCCCGCTTCTCCTTCACCCCGAAGCTCGTGCCCGGCGACCTCGTCGGCGGGCAGTACGGCGTGCTGGGCTGCCTCGCCCACGGCGGGCTCGGCTGGATCTACCTCGCGCAGGACAAGAACGTCAGCGACCGCTGGGTGGTGCTGAAGGGCCTGCTCGACAGCGGCGACGCCGACGCGATGGAGGCCGCGGCGGCCGAGCGCGCCTACCTGGCCGAGGTCGAGCACCCCAACATCGTCAAGATCTACAACTTCGTCCAGCACGACGGCGACGGCTACATCGTCATGGAGTACGTCGGCGGGCAGTCCCTCAAGGACATCCTGCTCCAGCAGCCGCTGCCGCCGGGCGAGAAGCACCTGCCGCTCGCTCAGGCGATCGCCTACGGCCTGGAGGTCCTGCGGGCGTTCGAGTACCTGCACGCGCAGGGCCTCGTCTACTGCGACTTCAAACCGGACAACGTCATCCAGTCCGAGGAGCAGCTCCGGCTGATCGACCTCGGCGGCGTCCGCCGGCTGGACGACCCGGACGGCGCCATCTACGGCACGGTCGGCTACCAGGCGCCCGAGATCGCCGACGACGGGCCGTCGATCTCGTCCGACCTGTACACGGTCGGCCGCGCCCTGGCCGTGCTGAGCTTCCCGTTCAAGGGCTACACGAGGACCTACGTCGACTCGCTCCCGCCGCGCTCGGAGGTCCCCGTCCTGCAGCGGTTCGAGTCCTACGACCGGCTGCTGCGCCGCGCGACGCACAAGGACCCGCGGGAGCGGTTCCAGGACGCGGCCGAGATGGCCGAGCAGCTCACCGGCGTGCTGCGCGAGGTCCTGGCGGCCGAGGACGGCACGCCGCGCCCCGCCCCGTCCGGGCTGTTCGGCGCGGAGCGGTTCACCTCGTCGATGGCGGGCGAGGCGCAGGAGGGGCCCGCGCTGCCGCCCGTCCCGCCGGAGGTGGCCGCGGCGGCGCTGCCGGTCCCGCTGGTGGACGGCGCCGACCCCGCCGCCGCGTTCGTGTCCGGGCTCGGCGCGCTGGAGCCCGCGCAGGCGGCCGAGGCGGCGGCGAACGCGCCGGAGCGCACGCCGGAGGTCAGGCTGACGCTCGCCCGCGTCAAGATCGAGCTGGGTGAGGCGGGCGAGGCGGACGCGCTGCTCGACGAGCTGGCCACCGAGCGTCCCGCGGACTGGCGGATCGGCTGGTACCGCGCGGTCGGGCTGCTCGCGCAGGGCCGGGTGGACGAGGCCGCGCCGCTGTTCGACCGGCTGTACGGGCTGCTGCCCGGCGAGCCCGCACCGAAGCTCGCCCTCGCCTACTGCCGCGAACGGTCCGATCCCGGCGAGGCCGTCCGCCTGTACGAGACCGTCTGGCGGACCGACCAGAGCTACATCAACGCGGCGTTCGGCCTGGCCCGCGTGCACCTGGCGGCGGGCGACCGGCGCGCGGCCGTCGCCGCCCTCGACTCGGTGCCGCGGATCTCGATCCGCCACGTGCCCGCGCAGGTGGCCGCGGTCGCGACCACGGTCCGCGGCCGCCCGCCCGCGGAGCTGTCGGCGGCCGAGCTGGTCGCCGCGGGCGACCGGCTCGCCGCCCTGGACCTGGACGGCGAGCGCCGCGACCGGCTCGCCGCCGAGGTGCTGGAGGCGGCGCTCGGCTGGCTGCTGGACGGCCCCGGCGCCGCGCCGGGCACGCACGGCGGCGCCCTGTTCGGCTCCCCCCTCACCGAGATCCCGCTCCGTCGGCTCCTGGAGCGGACCTACCGGGAGCTCGCGCGCCGCACCCGCGACCGGGACGAGTGCCGGCGGCTCGTCGACTCCGCCAACGCCGTACGCCCGAGGACGCTGCTGTGACCGACGACCGACCCGGGCCCGACGCGTCCGGCACCGACCACGCGAAGGCGGCGGAGCTGACGTGCCCCGCCTGCGGCGAGACCGTGTACCCCGAGGAGATCTTCTGCGAGGAGTGCGGGCACAAGCTGGCCGACGCCGCGCCCGCGCCGCCCACCGGGGAGGGACGTGCCGACGCGACGATCCGGCAGGAGTCGGCGCCCTCCGGGGGCCGGTCCCCTGCCGGCCCGTGCCCCGGCTGCGGCGGGACGGCGATCGACGCGGACGGCTACTGCGAGACGTGCGGGCTCCGCCAGCCCACCGAGCGCGACCACGTCGAGATCGAGCTGCCCGCGCACGGCGCCGGGAACGGCTCCCGCCCGGTCGTCGCGGCGGGCGCGAGCGACCGGGGCCGCCGCTACTCCCGCAACGAGGACGCGCTCGCCATCGCCGCCCACTCGGCCGGGATCGCGGCCGTCGTGTCCGACGGCGTCGGGTCGTCGCAGCGTCCCGACGAGGCCTCCCGCGCCGCCGCCGACACCGGCGCCGCCGAGCTGGTGGCGCGGCTGGACGCCGGCGAGGACCCCGAGGACGCCACCCGGCACGCCGCCCTGCGCGCCGCCGCGGCCGTCGCGGCGCTCTCCACGTCGCCGTCCGACGCGCCGTCGTGCACGTACGTGTCCGCGGTGACGCGCGGCCCGGCGGTCACCGTCGGCTGGATCGGCGACAGCCGCGCCTACTGGCTGTCCGCGGACGGCGCCGCCGAGGACGGGCCCGGCCCGGCCCCGGGCGAGGCGGACGAGGCCGAGGTCAGCACCGGCGACATGGCCGAGCTCGGGCCGTCCCGGCGGCTCACCGAGGACGACTCGTGGGCGGCGTTCATGGTCGCCGAGGGCTCGCTGTCCGAGGCCGAGGCGGAGGCGCACCCGAACGCGCACGTCATCACGGCGTGGCTCGGCGCCGACGCCGGGCAGGTCACCCCGCACGTCGCGACGTTCCGCCAGGCCGGCCCCGGGACGCTGCTGGTCTGCAGCGACGGCCTGTGGAACTACTTCCCGGCGGCCGGCGACCTGGCGGCGCTGCTGGGCGGCGGCGAGGACGGCGGCCCGGCGCACGACCCGGCGGCGGACCCCCTCGGCGCCGCGCGGACCCTCGTCCAGCACGCGCTGGACGCCGGCGGCCGCGACAACATCACGGTCGCGGTGATCCCGCTGCCCTCCCCGGGCACCGCCGGCGGCCGCATCCACGAGAGCACACCGCAGAGCACGGAGCCACGATGAGCGAGCAGCCGCAGTTCACCATCTCGATCGACCAGAACAAGTTCCTGCCCGAGGGCGGCCGCGAGGTGCACGCCATCGTGTCCGTCGAGGCGACCGCCGCGGAGGGCGCGCCCGTCCCGTCCTCGACGCGGGCGTCCGAGGTCATCATCATCGACACCTCGGGCTCGATGTCCTACCCGGAGACCAAGCTGCGCGCCGCCGTCGCGGCGGCACAGGTCGCGATCGACACGCTGCGCGACGGGGTGGAGTTCGCCGTCATCTCCGGCTCCAACATCGCCTCCATGGTGTACCCGCGGCAACCCGGGCTGGTGGCGGCGACGCCGGAGAGCCGGCAGGAGGCCAAGCAAGCCCTGGCCAGGCTCAAGGCGTCCGGCGGCACCGCGATCGGGTCGTGGCTGCGGCTCGCCGACCAGCTCTTCGACGACGTCCAGGGCGGCATCCGGCACGCGATCCTGCTCACCGACGGCAAGAACCAGCACGAGACGGCCGAGGAGCTCGACGCGGTCCTGTTCCGCTGCGGGGGCCGGTTCGTGTGCGACTGCCGCGGCGTCGGCACCGACTGGGAGGTCGCCGAGCTGCGGAAGGTCGCCTCGGCGCTGCTCGGGAGCGTCGGCATCGTCGCCGACCCCGCCGGCCTGGTCGCCGACTTCCGGGCGATGACGGAGGCGGCGATGGGCAAGTCGGTCGCCGACGTCGGGCTGCGGGTGTGGACGCCGCAGACGGCGAGCCTGCGGTTCGTCAAGCAGGTCACGCCGTCGGTGGAGGACCTGACCGGCAAGCGCGTCGAGTCGGCGCCGCAGGCGGGCGACTACCCGCTCGGCGCGTGGGGCGCCGAGTCCCGCGACTACCACATCTGCGTGAGCGTCCCGCCCGGCGAGGTCGGCAAGGAGCTGCGCGCCGCGTGGGTGAAGCTCGTCGTGCCGGGCGGGCCGGGCGAGGAGGCGCGGGTCGTCGCGTCCGCCAACGTCCTCGCCCAGTGGACCGACGACGAGGCCGAGTCCACCCGGATCAACCCGCGGGTGGCGCACTACACCGGGCAGGCCGAGCTGGCGTCGGCGATCCAGCAGGGCCTGCAGGCCCGCAAGGACGGCGACCTCGACACCGCGACCGCGCGGCTCGGCCGGGCCGTGGTCCTGGCCGACGAGGCGGGCAACGACGCGATCACCGCGATGCTGCGCAAGGTGGTGGACGTCGTCGACCCGGCGACCGGCACCGTCCGGCTGAAGCGCAACGTCGACAAGGCCGACGAGATGGAGCTGGACACCCGCTCCAGCAAGACCATCCGGACGCGCAAGGACGAGACCGTGACCACCAGGAGGGGCGAGGGCTGAGCATGGCGAGCTGTCCCAACGGACACACGTCGCAGTCGCCGGACTACTGCGACATCTGCGGCGAGCGCATCGGCGCCGCCTCCTCCGGCCCGTCCGCCGGAGGCCCGTCCCCCGGCGAGGCGCCGGGCGCCCCGTCCTCGCCCGGCGCGAGGCCGTGCCCCGACTGCGGGACGCCCGGCACCGACCGGTTCTGCGAGGCGTGCGGCTACGACTTCGCGACCGGCGGCGGCAAGCCGACGCCCGCCCCGCCGGTGCCGCCGCCTCCGGTGCCCGCCCCGCCGGCCCCCGCGCCGGCACCCCCGGCACCGGCGCCGCCCGCGCCCGGAGCGGTGTGGACGGCGGTCGTGACGGCGGACCGCGAGTACTACAACGCGATCATGGCGGAGGAGGGCCCCGACTCGGCGTCCCTGGCGTTCCCGCCCTACGCGCCCGAGCGGCGGATCCCGCTGACCGGGCGCCAGGTCCGGATCGGGCGGCGCAGCTCGTCGCAGCCGGCCCCGCCGGAGATCGACCTGCGGGAGCCGCCCGAGGACCCCGGCGTCTCCCACGTCCACGCGGTCCTGCTGGCGCGGCCGGACGGCGCCTGGACGCTGGTCGACCCCGGATCCACGAACCGGACCTGCGTGAACGGGTCCACCGACCCCATCCCCTTCAACGTGGAGATCCCGCTGTCCGAGGGCGACCGGATCCACGTGGGCGCCTGGACCACCATCACGCTCACCCGAGGCGAGGCGACATGACGGCCGTTCAGCATGCTCCGCGGGTGGGAGGCCCCGCCCCCGGCGGGCAGGCGCCGCCGCCCGCCCGGCGCGGCCCGGCGGGCCGCCTCCAGCCGCCCCCCGAGGCGCCGCCGGCCGGTGCCGCACGGCTGCTGCCGCGGACGGTCGCCGCCCGCGTCAGGACGCTGACGGCGCTCACCCTCGTCCTGCTGGTGGTGCTGCTCGGCGTGGCCTGGGCGGCGGTCTCCAACGCCCGCGAGGGCGTGCGGGTCATCGGGCACGACGCCGGCCCGCAGGTCGTCGCCACCGGCGACCTGTACTTCCAGCTCACCGACATGGACGCGCAACTCGCGAACGCGCTGCTGATCGGCGACGCGGCGGGCGGCGGGCGCGACCAGGCGCTCGCCCGCTACGACGAGAACCGCCGCAAGGCCGGCGACGCGCTGCTGAAGGCCGCCAAGCTCGCCGACGAGACGACCGAGAACAACACGGCCCGCGACCTCCTGGACGCCCTCGCCCGCTACGAGCGCCTCGCCGGGCAGGCGCTCCTGCTCGACCGGCAGACCCCGCACGCGTCCGGGCCGCCGTCCCAGCGGGTCATCGACCTGTACCGGCAGGCCACCGACCTGATGAAGCTGGACCTGCTGCCCAAGGCGTACAACCTGACGCTGGACAACGGCACCCTCGTCCGGCACACCTACGAGGACAAGCGGTCGGCGATCCTCATGGGGCGCACGGGGATCCTCATCACGGGCCTGGCCCTGCTGGCCGTGCTCGCCGGGTTCCAGCTGTACCTCGTGCGGCGGTTCCGCCGGCTGCTGAACCTGCCGCTCGCAGTGGCGACGCTCGGCACGCTCGTCCTGGTCGGCGCGGGCACGCTGATGCTCTCCGGCCAGGCCGACCACCTGCGCCAGGCCAAGGAGGAGGGCTTCGACTCCATCCTGGCGCTCTCGCGGACGCGCGCCATCAGCAACAGCGGAAACGCGGACGAGACCCGCTTCCTGCTCGACCCGGGACGGGCCGACGCGTACGAACAGGTCTACCTGAGCAAGTCGCAGACCGTCCTGTACCTGAAGGCCGGGAACCTGACCCAGTACAACGCGGCCGTGCAGAGGGACCTGTCGTTCGACCCCGGACGCGCGCCGTTCCTCGGCTTCCTCGGTACCGAGGCCAACCGGCCTGTGCAGTCGGCCGAGCAGAGGGCGCAGCTCACGACGATGATGAACAGGGTGCTCGGCGACTACCAGAAGGTCCAGGCGAACGACCGCCGGATGCGGGACCTCGTCCACGGCGACCAGCGCGACCAGGCCGTGGCCGGGCGGGCGTCGGCCGCCGCGGACTTCGCCCAGTACGACCGGTCCCTGCAGGGCCTCATCGGCATCCACCAGAAGGCGTTCGACGAGGCCGTCAAGGACGGCGACGGCGGGACCGGCGGCTGGTACGTGATCCTCCCGGTCGCCGGCCTCGTCATCGCCGTGCTCGTGCTCGCCGGGGCGCGCCCGCGGCTGGCGGAGTACCGGTGGTCGGCGTGAGGGCGCGGCGCCTGGCGGCGGCCCTGCTCGCCGCGGCGGCCGTCCTCGGCGCGGGGGCGGCGTGCGGGATCGCCGACGCCGGGGAGAGCCCGGTCGCCGGCAAGGACTCGCTGGTCATCGGCGTCAACGGCGACCAGCCGGGCCTGGGCGAACGGCAGGGCGACGGCTCCTACGCCGGCTTCGACATCGACATCGCGAAGGAGATCGCCCGGCGGCTCGGCGTCCCCGCCTCGAACGTGACGTTCCGGCGGGTCACGTCGGCGACGCGCGAGAAGGTGATCCAGGACGGCGACGTCGACCTGGTCGTGGCCAGCTACTCCGTCACGCCCGAACGCAAGGTGGACGTGTCGTTCGCCGGCCCGTACTACGTCGCGCACCAGGACATCCTCGTCCGCAAGTCCGACGCCGGGCAGATCCGCGGCATCGACGACCTGAAGGGGCGGCGGCTCTGCCGGGTGGCGGGGTCGGTGTCGTTCCCGCGCGTCCGCGACGAGCAGGGCGTCGCCGCGCTGCCGGTCGACGCGGACGGGTACGCCGGCTGCCTCACCCAGCTGACGGGCGGGCGGCTGGACGCGGTCTCCACCGACGACCTCATCCTCGCCGGCCTCGCGGCGAAGGCGTCCGGGAACGGCCGGGAGATCACGGTGGTCAACGCGCCGTTCACCGACGAGCCGTACGGCGTCGGGATACGCAAGGACGACGTGGACGGCTGCGAGGCGGTCAACAAGGCCATCACCGGGATGTACCAGGACGGCACAGCGCCGAAGCTGCTGAACAAATGGTTCCGAGCCTCCGGGCTGAAGCCGACCACGACGGTCCCGCAATTCGAGGGATGCGTCTGACCGGAGGCGGTCCCGGGAATTCGTCACCCACCGCAGGGAATGGATTACGGAATGGCACCGGAAGGGCAGGTGAGACCGGCCGGTCACTGAGATCAGTCGGTTACGTAAGTTACGGTCGACGCGCGTGATCGTAAGTTATGGTCGCGATCAAAACCCGATCCGGTAATCACCGTCACCCCCCGAGGAGTCCCATGACGACGGTCATCCTGGTGGTGATGTGCGTCGTGGTAGGGGCGCTCGAACTGTACGCGGGCAAGCAGAGCCGGGACCAGGCGAACGCCTTCCGCCGCCGGATCGACGAGCTGAACGACCAGGTCACGAAACAGAACAACGTGCTCGTCACCGTCGGCGAGCAGCTCACCGCCGAACTGTCGCGCGTCAAGCAGGACGTCCTCCCCGCGCTCGACAACCGGCTCCGGCAGAACACCGGGCAGGTGGAGGAGCTGGCGGGCCTCGTCCACCAGGCGGACGACTACCTGCGCACGCAGGCGAGCCGGCTGCACGAGCTGGAGCAGCAGCGGATCACGCTGGCCGCGCTGCGCCGCAAGCTCGGCGAGGTCGAGACGTCGGTGCGGGCCGTCACCCGGACGGGCGGCGAGGCCGTCGAGGGCAAGGTCGACGCCGCCCTCGGCCGGCTGGCCGACCTGGAGCGCGGCGGCGAGGAGATCCTGGAGCTGCAGCGCGCCCTCACCCGCACCCTGGAGGACGTCGAGGACGTCGTCGCCGAACTGCTCCAGTTCACCGAGGGCGAGCTCGACGACACCGTCACCGCGGCGCTCACCGGCCGCCCCCGCGCCCACGGCGACGCCGTCACCGCCACCGGCCGGCTGTGGACGCGCGACGACCAGCTGGAGGACATCCTCTGCGAGATGTACGAGCGGTGCGTGCGCGCGAGCCGGCTGAACGTCCGGTTCCGCACCGCCGAAGGCCCGGACGGCCCGGACCCCGGCTCCCCGGAGCGCCGCCGCTACTTCCTCGGCGGCCACGCCAGCGAGGACCTCGCGGGCGTGTTCAGCGCGCTGCTCATCTCGGCGGGCGCCGACCTGCCCTCCAACGGCCTGGCGAACGGCGGGGGCAGGCGTGGCCTCGCGCGGGTCGAGCCGGGCGTCCCGTCAGGGGTCGACCCGGTGCGCCCGCCGGAGGACGAGGCGGCGCTCCAGGCCCTGCTGCGGACGCTGTCGGAGTGCACGGGCGCCGTCGCGCAGATCGGCCCCCTCATGGCCGTCCGGACGCGGGACGAGCTGCTGTGCGCGGTGCTGACGGCCGCGCAGTCGCTGGAGCTGGAGAGCGACGAGGTGTTCTGGGACCCGGCCGCCGCGAGCGTCCGGCTGCGCCGGCTGCCGTCCCATCAGCTGTGGGACCTCACCGGCTGGGCGACGGCCCCGTAAGCACGCACGGTCCGCTCCCCCGGCCCTCCGATGCGCACGTACAGGGGGCAGCTCAGGGCGCGCGTCGCCGGATCGACCTCGGCGCACAGCCCGATCCCGGCGGCGCGGTCGAGGAACACCGCGTTCTCCACCGCCCGCGCCCCGCGGACCGCGTACGGGACGGAGTCGGCGTCGCCGGTCTCGAAGAGCTCCTCGAACGTCAGCCGGCGCGCGAACCGCATCAGCACCTCGGCGTCCACGACGCGGCTGCCGATCGCCGCGGCCGGGCCCGCGACGACGATGCCGAAGCTCGGGTTCTCCCGGCCGCGGACGTAGATCTCCCGGTCGGGCTCCAGGCCCTTGCGGCGGCCGGTGATCTGGACGCCGAACCCGGCGTCGCCGTTCAGGTAGGCGGGCGGGCCGAACCCGGGCGGCGCCGTCCCGTTCCGGACGCGCACGGCTCCCGCGGGCATCTCCCAGCCGGGCAGGTACACCCCGAGCCCGCGCAGCAGCAGGCGCCAGATGGGACGTCCGGTCACATCGGGCGCGAACTCCCCGCGCGGCCCCCTCGCCCCCCGCGAACCTTCGGCGTCGCCGTCCATGGCGTCCATCATCGGTGTGCGGATCTTGCTCCCACAAGGCCCCGCGCGGGCACCAGAGCCCTTACCGCGCCGCCCCTGCATCGTCCCGGCCGGGTCGGCTACGGTTGGACCAACCGGATCATGACGAGGACTCCGCCGTGAATCTGCAGGACATGATGGTGCACCGCGACACCTCGTCGCGGACCGTCGACAAGTATCTGATGTCCTACGAGGGACGTGTCATCGCCGTGCGCCGGCACCCGGCCGTCTTGCTGCTGCCCGTCTCCGTCGTCGTCGCCGGGCTCGTCGCGTGCGCCGCGATCAGCGCGGTCGGCGGGCTGATCTGGGTCTGGTGGCTGTGGCTGCTCACCCTGGGCTACCTGGTCTGGAAGGTGATCGCCTGGTCGGTGGAGTTCTTCCTGGTCACCGAGCACCGGGTGATGGTGATCAACGGGGTGCTCAACCGCAACGTCGCGATGATGCCGCTGGCCAAGGTCACCGACATCGCGCTGAACCGCTCCGTGATCGGCCAGCTGCTCGGCTACGGGGAGTTCGTGATGGAGTCCGCGGGCCAGAAGCAGGCGCTCCGCAACGTCGACCACATGCCGTACCCGGAGCAGCTGTACCTGGAGGTCTCGTCCGTCATCTTCGGCACGATCGACCAGTCCCCGGACTGACCTAGGAGTCGAAGCCGAGGCCCATGCGGTCGAGGGTGCGGAGCCAGAGGCCGCGGCGCCCGGCGTTGCGGTCCGCGCGGGCGATCTCGCGGCGGGTCAGCTCGATGACGCCGTAGCGGAGCGGCTCCGGCGGGAACGGGACCGGCTTCGAACGCACCATCCTCAGCCGCGTCCGCTCGGTCTCCTCGCCGGGGGCCAGGCCGACGCCCAGCAGGTCGAGCATCACGTCCGCGCCGAACCGGGTGGCTCCGACGCCGAGGCCGGTGTAGCCCGCCGCGTACGCGAGCCGGCCGTCGCAGGCCGTCCCGTAGAAGGCGCAGAAGCGGGTGCACGTGTCGATGACGCCGCCCCAGGCGTTGGTGAAGCGGATGCCTTCGAGCTGCGGGAACGTGGTGAAGAAGTTCCGGGCCAGGGTCGCGTGGGTCGCGGGGCGGCGTTCGAGGCCGGGACGCATCCCGTTGCCGAAGTGGTAGACGGCGTCGTAGCCGCCCCACAGGATCCGGTCGTCGGCGGTCAGCCTGTAGTAGTGGAACCGGTTGGCGCTGTCTCCCAGGCCCTGCCGGTGACGCCAGCCGATCGCCTCGCGCTGCCCGGCGGTGAGCGGCTCGGTCACGAGGGCGTAGTCGTACACGGGGACGACGAAGCCGCGCAGGCGCCGCAGGATCGGCGGGTGGGCGCCGGTGCCGAGCGCGACGCGCCGGGCCGTCACCGTCCCGCCCGCCGGGCGGCCGTCCGCGGTGGCCGCGCAGGTCAGCGTCAGCCGCCGGGCGTCCGAGCGCAGCCGCGTGACGCGGGTGCGCTCGTACACGCGGACGCCGAGGGACCGGCACGCGTCCGCCAGCCCCCAGGCGAGCTTGGCGGGGTGCACCATCGCGACGGCGTCGCGGTCCCACAGGCCGGCGAGGTACGTGGGCGAGTCGACCTCGGCGCGGACGGCCTCCGGGCCGAGCAGGATCGGCTCCCAGCCGTACTCGTACGCCTTCTCCGCCGCCTCTTCCAGCGCGGGCACCTGCCACTCCTCCGTGGCGACGCTCATCTCCCCGGACGCCTCCCACTCGGCGTCGATGCCGTACCGGGCCAGCGTCCTCGCGATGGCGCGGAGGTTGTCCCAGCCGAGGCGTTCGAGCGTGTGCATGTCGTCCGGCCAGCGTCCGAGGCCGTTCTCCAGCCCGTGGGTGAGGCTGGCGGCGCAGAACCCGCCGTTGCGCCCGGACGCGGCGGCGCCGATCCGGCCGCCCTCCAGCACGACGACGTCGAGCGACGGGTCGCGCTCCTTGGCGAGCAGGGCCGTCCACAGGCCGCTGTACCCGCCGCCGACGACGGCGAGGTCGCACGCCTGCGCGCCGGTCAGCGCGGGACCCGCCTCCGGGCGGCCCGGGTCCTGGAGCCAGAACGGCTCCGGGACGGCGTCGGCCAGCGCCCTCGTCACGTCCATGTCCGTCCCCCGATCATGCGCGCGTCCCCGTCAGCGGGACGCCCGGACGCTGCGCCGCGCCGACACGACCGCGATCACGACGCCGGCCGCGAAGATGAGCGTCCCCATCACGTTGACCTGCGGCGGCGTGCCCGTCCTGGTGGAACCGTAGATCCACAGCGGGAACGTGACGGTGGCGCCGCTGGTGAAGTTGGTGATGACGAAGTCGTCGATGGACAGCACGAACGCCAGCAGCGCCCCCGCGATCACTCCGGGCATGATCATCGGCAGCGTGACGAGGCGGAACCGCGTCCACGGCCCCGCGCCGAGGTCCTGCGCCGCCTCCTCCACGGCCGGGTCGAGGCCGACGACCCGGGCCCGGACCGTCACGGCCACGAACGCGATCGAGAACATCACGTGCGCGACGAGGATCGTCAGGTACCCGCGCGGCAGGTTGAACGTGACGAACATCGACAGCAGCGACGCGCCCATCACGATCTCCGGGCAGGAGATCGCCATGAACAGCAGCAGGTTCGTCGAGCCCTTGCCGCGGAACCGGTACCGGCCGAGCGCGAGCCCCGCGAACGTCCCGATGACCGTGGTGATGAGCGTGCTGAGCAGCGCGATCGTCAGCGAGTTGACCACGGCGGTGGTGAGGTCGCTCTTGTCGAACAGCTGCGCGTACCACTTCAGCGTGAAGCCCTGCCACTGGAAGTTCTGCTTGCTCCGGGTGTCGTTGAACCCGAACAGGATCATGACCGCGATCGGCAGGATCAGCCAGGCGATCAGCACCAGCGTGTAGACGTGCAGGCCGGAGATCCGCCGGCGGCGCGGCGCGCGCCGCCGCTGCGGGGCCTTCGTGAGGACCGTCATCGCCTCGCCGCCTCCAGGACGTCCTGCGTGCCGAGCGTGCGCGCGTAGGCGAAGATGCCGACGAGCAGGATCGCCATCAGCACGAACGACAGCGCGGACGCCGTCGGGTACGCGCTGTTGTTGAAGTACTCGGTCTGGATGATGTTGCCGATCATCGTGTTCTGCGGGCCGCCGAGCACCTCGGCGTTGACGTAGTCCGACGACACCGGCACGAACGTCATGATCACGCCGGCGAAGACGCCGGGCAGCGACAGCGGCAGGATGACCCGCGCGAACGCCTGGAGGCGGCTCGCGTACAGGTCGTAGGCGGCCTCGACCACGCGCGGGTCGATGCGCTCCAGCGCCACGTAGATCGGCAGCACCATGAACGGCAGGAAGTTGTAGGTGAGCCCCGACACCACCGCGACGCCCGTGTCGAGGACGTGGAAGCCGTCCGGCAGGACCCCGTGGTCGCGCAGCGGCCCGAGGATCGGCCCGTTGTCGGTGAGGACGAGCTTCCACGACACCGTCCGCAGGATGAACGAGACGAAGTACGGAAGCAGCAGCAGGAACAGGTACGTCGACTTGTGCCGCCCACCGCGGAACGCGATCCAGTACGCGGCCGGGTAGGCGATCGCGATGCACGCGACCGTCGCGAGCAGCCCGTACCAGAGCGACCGGACGAACTTGTCGCCGTAGGTGCTCAGGCCGTTGGTGTAGTTCTGCCAGTGGAACGTCTGCCGGAACCCGTCGATGAGGTTCCCCGTCTGCAGTGACAGGGACACCATCAGCACCATCGGGACGAGGAAGAACGCCGCCAGCCACAGCCCGCTCGGCAGCATCATCAGGTACGGCGCGAGCCGTCCCCGGCCCCGCGCCATCACGACCCCTTGGAGATGGGCTCGAAGATCTTCTGGTACTCGGCCTCCTCGGCCTGGGTGAGCCGCCGGTAGTGCCGCAGCCGGGCCAGGTCGGCCTCCGACGGGAACACCAGCGGGCTCGTGCTCAGCCGGGTCAGGTCCTTCTTCTCGTCCCCGGTGGCCTTCGCCGCGTGCTGCGTGATGATCTGCTGGGTGGACGGGATCGGCGGCATGTAGTTGATGAACTCGGTGAGCGGCGCGTTGTTCTCCGGGACGTACAGCCAGTCCATGAGCGTCAGCGCGTCCACCGGGTTGTCGGCGGTCTTCGGGATGCACAGGTTGTCGGTCCAGATCGTGCCGCCCTCCTTGGGCACCACGAACTTCACGTCCGGGCTCGTCAGGCTGTAGACGTCACCGGACCACGCCATCGTCATCCACACGTCGCCCTTGCTCACGGCGTCGACGTAGTCCTGCGTGTAGTACTTGCGGACGATGCCCTGGTCGCGCTGCTCGCGGAGCTTGGCGGCGGCCTTCTCCCAGTCGGCCTTCGTCGACTTCTCCGGGTCGATGCCGAGCAGGAACATCCCGAAGTTCCCGAGCTCCTGCGAGTCGCCCATCATCCCGACCCGGCCCTTGTACTTGGCGTCGAACAGCTGCGCGATGCTGGTGATCTCCTCCTTCACGTACTTGGTGTTGTACGCGATGCCGGTGACGCCCGACTCGTAGGGGATCGTGAACGCGTTGCCGGGGTCGTAGGACGGGTTCTTGTACGCCTCCCCCGCATTCGCCTGGAAGTTCTTCAGCTTCGACAGGTCGAGCGGCGCGAGGTAGCCGAGCTGGCGGCACTGCTCCAGCTGGATGCCGTTCGTCATGACCATCAGGTCGAAGCCGATGGACTGGCCCGCCGCGAGCGGCGCCTGGATCTTGCCGAACCACGGGCCCATCTCCTGGATGACCTCCTTGTAGGTCACCTGGATGCCCGTCTCCTTCTCGAACGCCTTGATGGTCGCCCGGTCGTCCTGCATGTAGCCCGGCCAGTTCGCCCAGTTGAGCTTGCCGTTCTTCGCCTTGCCCGCCCAGTACTTCTGGACGTCGCTCTGGCTGACCTTCTCCTTGCCGCCCTGCCCCTTGACGCCGCACGCCGACAGGGCGAGGCCGGCGCCCGCGGCGCCCATCAGCCGCAGCACGTCGCGGCGGGCCGGGTGGGAACGCGCCAGGCGCGGCCGGGTGAGTCCGCGCAGGAATGCGGGGTCGATCTGGCTCACTGGGGGGCTCCTATGGCGTACGAGTGGCGCGGGTCCCACGACAGCCAGACACCGTCGCCGCGCACGGCGATGTCGTCGGCGGACGTGACGTTCTGCAGGAAGACGACGACGTCGGCCCCGGCAGAGGTGGTCACGTTGTAGTTCGTCGACGTCCCGAGGTACACGACCTCGGTC
Source organism: Actinomadura sp. B10D3 (assembly GCF_039871695.1). Taxonomy (NCBI): domain Bacteria; kingdom Bacillati; phylum Actinomycetota; class Actinomycetes; order Streptosporangiales; family Thermomonosporaceae; genus Actinomadura; species Actinomadura sp. B10D3. Next base: position 4,198 of record NZ_JBDPLY010000054.1, on the reverse strand, counting down.
ACGGTCCCCCGGACCCTGCACAGGCCCTCGCCCGGCTTGTCCGGCCCGATGCCGATCTTCTCGGGGCGGACGGTCAGCTCCAGGCGCTCGCCGGCGGCGACGTCCAGGCCGTTCCGCACCGGGACCTCGATCCGGCCGTCCGGGCCGTGCGACAGCACGGCGGTGCCCTGCCCCGTCTCGGCGACCTCCCCGCCGAGCAGGTTCGACGTCCCGATGAACCCGGCGACGAACCGCGTCGCGGGGTGCTCGTAGATCTCCCGCGGCGTCCCGAGCTGCTCGACCAGCCCGTCGTTCATGACGGCGATGCGGTCCGACATCGTCAGCGCCTCGCCCTGGTCGTGCGTCACGTACACGAACGTGACGCCGACATCCCGCTGGATCCGCTTCAGCTCGACCTGCATCGCCTGGCGGAGCTTCAGGTCGAGGGCGCCGAGCGGCTCGTCCAGCAGCAGGGCCCTCGGCCGGTTCACCAGCGCGCGGGCCAGCGCGACGCGCTGCTGCTGGCCGCCGGACAACTCGGCGGGACGGCGCCGCTCCCGTCCCGCCAAGTCGACGATGTCCAGCATCTCCCCCACCCGGCGCGTGATGTCCGCCTTCGGGACGCCGCGCCGGCGCAGGCCGAACGCGACGTTCTCGAAGACGCTCATGTGCGGGAACAGCGCGTACGACTGGAACACCATGTTCACGTCGCGCCGGTTGGGGGGCACGCCCGTGACGTCCTGCCCGTGCAGCCGGACCTCGCCCGCCGTCGGCTCCTCGAAGCCGGCGATGACGCGCATGGTCGTCGTCTTGCCGCAGCCGGACGGCCCGAGCAGGGAGAAGAACTCCCCCTGCGCGATCGCCAGGTCGACACCGCGCACCGCCGCGACGGTCTCGCCGTAGGCGTGGTACGCCTTCTCGACACCCGTGAGCTCGATGGCGGGAACGGCGCGACCCGGGTCGTCGCGCGCCATGGCGGGTTCGGTCTCGGTCATGGGCGGGGCTTCCTTCACGGGCCTCGGTCGGCGGCGGTCAGCCGCCGATGTAGTGCATGACGTGCTTGACGCGGGTGTAGTCCTCGATTCCGTACATCGACATGTCCTTGCCGTAGCCGGAGTGCTTGAAGCCGCCGTGCGGCATCTCCGACACCAGCGGGATGTGGGTGTTGACCCAGACGGCGCCGAAGTCCAGCGCCTTGCTCATCCGCATGGCCCGCCCGTGGTTCTGCGTCCACACGCTCGCGGCCAGGCCGTACCTCACGCCGTTGGCCCACTCGACGGCCTGCTGCTCGTCCGAGAAGCTCTGGACGGTGATGACGGGGCCGAACACCTCGTTCTGCACCATCTCGTCGTCCTGCCTGAGCCCGCCGACGACGGTCGGCGCGAAGAAGTAGCCGCCGTCGCCGACCCGCTCGCCGCCGGTCAGGACCTTCGCGTGGCTGGGCGCCCGCTCGATGAAGCCCTGGACGCGCTCCAGCTGGCTCGCGCTGTTCACCGGCCCGTAGAAGGCGTCGGTGTTGCTGGGCGGCCCGACCACCGTCCCCTTGGCGGCCTCGGTGAGCGCCTCGGTGAAGTCGTCGTGCAGCCGGTCGGCGACCAGGACGCGCGTCGCCGCCGTGCAGTCCTGGCCCGCGTTGAAGTATCCGGCCTCGGCGATGCCCGTCGCCGCGGCCTCGACGTCGGCGTCGTCGAACACGACGACCGGCGCCTTGCCGCCCAGCTCCAGGTGGACGCGCTTGAGGTCCTTCGCCGCGGACGCCGCGACCTCCATGCCGGCCCGCACGCTCCCGGTGATCGACACCATCTGCGGCGTCGGGTGCTCCACCAGCGCGCGCCCGGTGTCGCGGTCCCCGCAGATCACGTTGAAGACGCCCGGCGGCAGGAACTCCGCGGCGATCTCCGCCAGCATCAGCGTGCTCGCCGGCGTCGTCTCCGACGGCTTCAGCACCACCGTGTTCCCCGTCGACAGGGCCGGCCCGATCTTCCAGACCGCCATCATCATCGGGTAGTTCCAGGGCGTCACCTGGGCGCAGACCCCGACCGGCTCCCGCCTGATCGAGGACGTGTGGTCCGCCATGTACTCGCCGGACGCCCTGCCCTCCAGGACACGGGACGCGCCGGCGAAGAACCGGAGGTTGTCCACCATGGGCGGCACCTCCTCGTCCAGGGTCATCTGGAGGGGCTTGCCGGTGTCCCGGCTCTCCGCCTTGACGAGCTCCTCCGCGCGCGCCTCCACCGCGTCCGCGAACCGGAGCATCGCGAGGCTCCGCTCGCCCGGCGTGGCGTCGCGCCAGGCGGGGAACGCCTCGGAGGCCGCGCGGAACGCGGCGTCGACGTCCTCGGCGCCGGACACGGGCGCCTGCGCGTACGTCTCGCCGGTACTCGGGTCGACCACCTCCAGGGTCCGCCCGTCCTTGGCGTCCACGTACTCGCCGCCGATAAAGTTGCGCAGCCGATCGCCGCTCATCCTCAGGTCCCTCCTGGGCACCGTCGCCCGTTGTGTCCTGTTGGCCCGACCCTGACAGAGGATCCAGCCCAACACAAGTGATTCCGTTGTTACGATCCAGTTTCACGACTAATTCACTTGACCCAGAGGCCTCACACCCTCGATGTCGCAGCTAGGAGACCACGATGGCCCGCGCCGCCCACGTCCAGCTGGACGAGACAGCCAAGCAGATCATCGAACAGCTCCAGCAGGACGGCCGCCGCTCCTACGCCGCCATCGGCAAGGCCGTCGGCCTCTCCGAGGCGGCGGTCCGCCAGCGCGTCCAGAAGCTCCTCGACACCGGCGTCATGCAGATCGTCGGCGTCACCGACCCGCTCATGCTCGGGTTCAACCGGCAGATGATGATCGGCGTCAAGTGCGAGGGCGACCTGGAGAAGATCGCCGACGAGCTGGCCGACGTGCCGGAGATCGACTACGTCGTGATCACCGCCGGCTCGTTCGACATCCTCCTGGAGCTCGTCTGCGAGGACGACGAGCGCCTCCTGGAACTGCTCGGCCGCATCCGCGCCGTCCCCGGCGTCGTCTCGACCGAAAGCTTCGTCTACCTCAAACTGCGCAAACAGACCTACTCCTGGGGAACCCGCTGACTCCACCTGACACCCGGCGATTCTCGTCCTCTGTGGGGATGTCCTGGCTACACCTCGCGGCGTACTTTGAAAAGCCGCAAGGAAGGAGACCGGCCATGTCTGAGTCGGTTCGCCAGGACCTTCCCGCCGCCTGGGGCCACGACCACATCGCCCTCCCCGCGTCCGCCGACCAGCTCCTCGTCATCCGCAAGGCCGCCGAGCTGGCCGGCTGGACGGTCAGCGACTACGTCCTCTCCACCGTCCTCGACCGAGCGGAACGCGACCTCCACATCCACGCCGCAGCCCAGGAGGCCGCAGCCCCGCCCCCCGACCCGACCGCCCCTTTCGTAGCCCTCCTAGCGGCCCTCGGCTGACGCGATGCCCTTGGCCCGGGACGGCGACGGCAACCTGCTGCTGGCCTTCCTCCCGCCCGCGGCCCCACCGGCGGACGCCCCGATGCCCGCCGCCCTCGCCGTGGTCCGTCACGGCCGCCACCTGCTGCTGGTCTTCAACCGGCACCGAGCCCACTGGGAACTCCCCGGCGGCCTGATCGACCCGGGCGAAACCCCCTACGAGGCGGCCGTCCGGGAACTCCGCGAAGAGAGCGGCCTCCACCTGCCCACGCTCACCCTCGCCGGCTACGGCCGCTTCCACCTCGTAAGACCATCCCGCGACGAGTACGCCGCCCTGTACACCGCTGAGACGACGTCCCGCCACATCGCCTTCAGTCCCAACGAGGAGATCAGCGCGATCCGCTGGTGGGACACCACCAGCCCGCATCCCCCGGACGCCCAGATCCTCGACACGACCCTGGCCCGCGCGGCCCTATGACCGGAGCACACCGGCAAGGCGCGCGGCGTACTCGGCGGCCTCGGCTTCGGACTCGTACTTCTGCCGCGGCCAGAAGAATCCCCTCAGCCCGTCCTTCCGGTTCCGTGGCACCACATGCACATGCAGATGCGGGACGCTCTGGCTGACCCGGTTGTTCATGGCGACGAACGACCCCGCGGCCCCCAGCCCCCAGGGACCCGGCAAAGTCGTGAAAAGAGGGTGTGACCTGGGGTTGTCGTTCATGTGGTCTGGAGCAGTGTGACGGTGCGTTGCGGGTCGCGGGCGTGGTGCCGGTTGGCAGCGGCGATGTTGTCGTG
>NZ_JBDPLY010000053.1:0-22407 GCF_039871695.1 Actinomadura sp. B10D3 | reverse complement strand
CCTCTCTACCGAGGGCTCCACGCCCATTTCGGGGTGTTCCGATCTGTCCGCGCGCCTGCCTGCCCGTGCCCGTTCATGCCCCAGAAGTCCCTGCTGTCCTAATCGATCTTGCAGAGAAAACCTCAGTCAGCGCTCCAGCACGGCTGGTGCCGCACCACGACAGTCGCGACGTCGTTCTCCTCATGGGTCACCGGAAGCAGAGGAAAGGCCGCGGAGGTTTTCGCGTCGGTTAGTACTCCAGCCGCATTTAGCGATCGATGAGGCGGCGTTGTCGTTGGTAGTGGCTGCGGCGGGCGCGTGCTTGGTGGCGGCGTCGCCACCGTGACCAGCGGATTCGGTGTTGGGGTGGGTGCCGGGGCTGGTGGAGGTGGGCGTGCAGGCGGCGGATCTCGTTGACGGTGAGCGGGACCAGCTCGTCGGGTTCGTCCTGGTCCGCGTCGAGGGGACGTGATCGTCCCTGCTGTTCGGGCCCCCTGTGTGGCGAGGTCGTCAGCCTCGCCATCGTCGGTGTCGCCATCGTCGGTGTCGCCGTGGTCTGGGTCGCCGGGGTCTGGGGGCGGGTCGGCAGGAAGGCCAGGTGCGCGTGGGCGGCCATGGCCAGGGTGACATGCCGGTACCAGGCGATGTGTTTGCGGACTTGGTAGTGGTCCAGGCCGACCTCGTTTTTGGACGCTTGGAAGCATTCCTCGATGCTCCAGCGGGATCCGGCCACCCGCACCAGTTCGGGCAGGCCCACCGGCCGGTTCGCCGCACACCGGTAGAACGCCAGGTCGGTGGGGTCGCTGATCGACCGGCGGGCCAGTACCCATTGGTGCCCGCCCTGGTGCCCGCCCTGGTGCCCGCCCTGGTGTTCGTCCAGGCCGATCCATGCCCAGTCGTACCAGCGGCGGCCCTTGGCCCCGTCCCCGCACGAGACCCGCTGCCACGCCGTCTGGTCCAGGCCGGCGAACGCGGCATCAGCCCTGGTGCGGGCGCCGCCGAGTACGAGCGGATGGTCGCAGGAGACCGCGAACACATGGTTCACGCCGCGGCCGGCGCAGCGGCCACGCAGCGCCGCGTTGTCGCCGTAGGCCTCGTCGCCGGTCACCCAGCCGAACACCAGCAGCGGGTCGTCGCAGGCGCGTTCGATCATCCGCCAGGCCTGCTCCGGCTTGGTAGCGAACCGTGCGCGCTCGCCGACGCCGACGTCGGCGAGCCGGCCGGGATCGGTGAACCAGGATTCGGGCAGATACAGCTCCCGGTCGATGAGGACCCGCTGCCGGTCGGGGTTGACATAGGAGCAGAACCCCCCGATCTGGCAGTTGGTGATCTTGCCTGCGGTGCCGGTGTACTGACGCTGCACCCCCGCGCTGCGGCGGCCCTTCTTCTCAAACCCGGTGTCGTCGACCACCAGGACCCCGCCGGCGTCGCCGAGCCGCTCGGCCACCTGCGCCTGCAGCGCGTCCCGCACCTGGTCGGCATCCCAGCGGGCGTGGTTGAGCAGCCGCTGCATCCCGTCCGGCCGCGTGTCCCCGGCGAACTCCGCCAGCGACCAGCCGTTCTTGCGTTCCAGTCCGCTCAGCAGACCCAGCAGATACCACCGGGCCCGCACCCGGGGCTCTGGCCGTCCGAAGAACGGCGCCACCACCTGCGCGAACAGCTCATCGAACCCATCAGCCCACCCGGCTGGGTGAACATCTTTTACAGTGGGCGGCACGGCCACCGCCGATCGTCTGGTTCACACACACCCACACGATCACAGCGGTGGCCGTCTCACGTCCCGGCCTCGATCAGACCGAGATCTCGAAGCGCGGCTGGAGTACTAACCGCCGACCTGGTGGGCAAGCGTGGCCAGGCGTGACCGAGAAGATGTACCCGCCAACCGACACAGCCTGAATCCATCGAACCCCGGCACCACCCCGCGCTCCGGATCGTCACGCGGCCGCCCCGGAGCGGCGCCGGATCGGCGCTTTCCGCTCATTGTGGTCACGCGTTGTCCGAGTAGTTCGCTAAGGTCATCGACGGCAAGGCTGTAGCGCAGAGGTCGTCGCGCCTTACAGCAGGTTGGAGGACGTCGGTTCGAATCCGACCAGCCTTGCCCCAGAGCATTGACGACCGGCGGAAGGTCAGCGGTGGTGATCGACCCCAGCCTGGCCGGGAGGCCGTCGCCACGATCCGGCGCCGGTCCCGACCGGATCGAGATCGAGACCTGCCTGCGGATCATGGCCCAGGCCCGCGAGGCGGATCCGGCCGACCCCCGGTGGGAGTCGGTGCGCGAGGCCGCGGCCCAGCTGTATCGGGCGGGCAAAAAGGCACGCAAGGCGGCCCGGCATGCCGATCGCAGGCGACGCGACCACGAGGCCACGGCGGCGACGGCTCGCTACCGGGAGCAAGATCCCTCCCCGGCGTCCGTCCGGCCGGCGATCTCGACGGGCCGTCCGGACCCGGCCGGTGCGTCCGAGGCGGATCCGTCGATCGGCCGCTCCGATCAAGCCGGCCGGCTGCTGGTGGGGACGCGGCGCTGCTACGTCTGCAAGTCCGTCTACCGCCAGGTGCATCAGGAGTACCACCTGCTCTGCCCGGAATGCGCTGAGGAGAACCTCGCTCGCCGGCACGCCCGATGCGACCTGCGCGGCCGCCGGGCAGTCGTGACCGGCGGCCGGGTGAAGATCGGGTTCCAGCTGGCGCTGAAGCTGCTGCGCGATGGCGCGGAGGTGCTGGTCACGACCCGCTTCCCGCGGGACGCCGCCCGCCGGTTCGCGGCCGTCCCCGACGCCGCGGACTGGGTGGAGCGGGTCCACGTCCACGGTGTCGACCTGCTCGACCTGGCGGCCGTGGCCGGCCTGCTGGAGGCCGTTCACCAGCGCTTCACCTCCCTCGACATCCTCGTCAACAACGCCGCCCAGACGATCCGCCGACCGGCCGCCTACCATCGCGGGGTCCGGGCGGCGGAGACCGAGCCGCTCAGGGGCCTGGCCGCCCGGGTCGCTGTGGTGGACGCACCACCGGCCAGGTTCGACGTCCCTGCGCCGGCCTCCCTCGCTGCCCCGGCGCTCGAAGCCGTCTCAGGTCCCGGGCGCGTGCATGCCGGAGAGGCCACAGTCGCCACCGGGCGCGATGTTCTGGAGGCGCTGTTCCCCGCCGACCGCACCGACGAGACCGGTCAGCCGCTCGACCTGCGCGACCGCAACAGCTGGAGTCTCCGCCTGCACGAGGTGGATGCGGCCGAGTGGCTGGAGGTCCAGTTGGTGAACTCCTTCGCACCGTTCCTGCTGACGTCCCGGCTCCGCGGTCTGCTAGAGGCCTCGCCGTGGCCGGACCGGTACGTCGTGCAGGTTTCGGCGATGGAGGGCAGCTTCTCCCGGGAGCACAAGACCGTCCGGCACCCGCACACGAACATGGCCAAGGCAGCCCTGAACATGCTGACCCGCACCGCCGCCGCCGACTACGCGGCCTCGGGAATTCACATGACCAGCGTGGACACCGGCTGGGTCACCGACGAACGCCCCCATCCGGACAAGACCGCCCAGCGAGAGGCGGGGTTCCGTCCGCCGCTGGACGTCATCGACGGCGCCGCCCGGGTCTATGACCCGATCGTGCGCGGTGTCGGCGGGGAGCGGGTGTCCGGACTGTTCCTGAAGGACTACCGACCCGTGGATTGGTGATGACAGAGCCCGCGCCCGTACGCTGCCCGGCGATCGAGCACCCCGAAGTGCCGCCGGCCGATCCGGCGGACCTCGGTCCGCTGCTCGCGCGGCTGGCCGCCTCGGCCCCCGTGATGACCGACGAGACCTTCCCCGTCGGAACCCTGCGCCCCGACGGCCGGGTCGACCTGTGCAAGCAGGGCCTCGGCCCGGCCGGGGCGGCACGGCTGCTCCCGGTCGCCGCAGCCTCTCCGCTCGCCGTCCATGTGCTGCTCGGGACCAACTCCATCGGCGGGGACGGAGCGCGGGCGGTCGCCGACGCGCTCGTTGCCGGCCATGGCCTGGAGACGCTCTATCTCGGCTGCAACCGCATCGACGCTTCCGGCGCCGAGGCGCTCGCCCACCGCCTGGCCACGGACGCGACTGTGCGCGCTCTGTGGCTCAAACGGAACCCGGTCGGCGACGCCGGGGTCCGGGCTCTCGCCGCGATGCTGCGGCGGAACACGACGATCCGCACCCTCGATCTGGTCAACACCGGGCTCACACGGGACGGATTGCGGGCGCTGCTGGACGTGCTCGTCGAGCGGCCCGGTCCCGTCCAGCGGCTGTTCTTGGGCGGTAACGGGCTGGGTGCTGAGTCGGCCGACCTGCTGGCCGCGCTGATCAGGGACGCCGGTGTCCGTGAGCTGTACCTTCCGGCGAACCATCTCGGCGATCCCGGCGCTGCCGCGCTGGCCGCGGTGGCCGATCCCGCGCGGCCCGTCCGGCTGGGTCTCGGCGGCAACGGAATCGGGCCGGAGGGCGCCCGCGCACTGGCCGACGCCCTCGATGGCATTGAGGCGCTGGACCTGGGCCGCCCGCCGTCCGAGCGGAGTCTCGGCGCGCCCGCCAACGCCACCGGGGACACCGGCGCGGCGATACTGGCCGCCGCGCTGCCGGGCAGCCCGTTGCGCCGGCTGGAACTGCGGCGCACCGGGATCACGGGCCGTGGCGCCAAGGCCGTGCTGGACGCCGTTCCCGCGGACACCAGCCTTGAATATGTCGGGTTCGGCCCAGGTGTGCCCCGCCGGGTGAAGCGGGCGCTGGCGCCGCGTCTCCGCCCGACCGCCCGGCCCCACCCGGATCTGTGCGCGATCGCGAGCCTCTACCGGTGAGCGCGGGCGCCCCGCCGGCCGGTCTCCCACCCCGTACGCCGTCCCGCTCCTACCCGCCGCACGAGGCCTCGCGGTTGCGGCGCATCCGGCGGTACGCCGTGCCCGGGTGGATGATCGAGCAGGCGACTGAGCGGCGCCTCGCCGGGGACTGGCGCGGCGCCTGCGCCGCCGCGAACGTCGACGTCGCGTTCGACCTGGCCGACATCGCCCGCGAGCATGGCGCCGCCGTCGCGGCCGAGCTCGAGGACGACCTGTGTCACTTCGCCCCGGATCTGCTGCGCTGGCACCTGCCCCGGCTCGACCGCGGCCGCACGACGATCGTCCCCGACCAGCAGATGATCCTCGGACGGCTGGGCGAGGATCCGGACGCCCCTTACCTGCATCTCTCGACTCCTCGCTGGATGGCCCACGGCCCCCAGCGACTGCGCCTGTACGTCGGGCCGGTCCGCCATCCGGGCACCTACCTGGAGACCGACTGGGCATACTGCGCGTTCTGGCGTGACGTCGTTCAGGACTGGAGCACGTCCCGTCACCTGTGGGACGTGCGGCACGCCGACGAGCTGCGTGAACGCTGCGGCGGGGGCAAGGCCAGGGCCCCGTTCCTCCACGGCGACGGCGCGCCCCGCACGGCGGCGGAGCTGCCCGCCGCCGATCCCGGCCGCACCGATGCGGCGGCGGTCACCGAATGGGTCACGCTGTTGCACGAGCGCGGTGAAGTGGAGGCGGCGTTCGCGGCCGCCGGCATCGATCTGGACACCACGCCGGTCGAGATCGAGCCCTACTACGAGGTGAGCAGTGTGGACCCGCTCGAGGTCTTCGCGCGGACGCCCCTCTCCCTCTCCCGGTTGGAGACGGAGATCCGCCGTCTGGCGGCCGCGGTGGGAACCGACGCGTTCTGGGTCCCCTACCGGCAGTACGCGGCGATCCTCTTCGAGACCGGCGGAACGGAGACGGGTCTGCGAGCCCGGGTCGTCGAATTCGAGGCCGGGGAGGAGCCCGCCGACGTCGTGCTTCCCGAGGCGTGCTGGCGCCGCCTGCCCGATCTCGACCTGCTGCGGGACGGCTTCCCGCCGGAGCGGTTGCACCCATTGGTCCGCGATGCCCTTGTCCCGGACCGTGCCCCGACCGGCGGCCCGGCGGGGCCGCCCGCCGCAGACCTCCCCGCACCGGTCCGGATCCGCTGCCGCGGCGAATGGCACGAGACGTCGTTCCATGACGGCGTCCTCCGCATCCCGCACAGCGCTGAGGAGCAGCAGCGCGAGAGCGCCATGCGGGCGTTCGGCGGCGCCACGGCCGGGTGCTTCGCCGCGCAGAACGCGTGGACGACCGGAAAGGGACGGTTGCCCAAAGCGCTGCGCCACCAGCGGGACGAGCTGTTCGCCCGGGTCCAGCACGGCGACCTTCCCGGAGTCCTGCGGCTGCTGGACGCCGGCGTGGATCCACACGTCCGCGACGGCCAGGGCCGCACCCTGCTCCACATGCTGCACCTGCTCGATCCCGGCGCCGATCCGCACGTGATCGGCGACCGGCGCCGCACATCCGCCCACACCCTGCGGCACCTCCACCACGAGGGTCTGCTCGCGCGACTCCTGGGGGCGGGCCTCGACGTCGACGCCCGGGATCGGCAGCAGCGGACGCCGCTCTTCACCGCGATCTGCGGGGACGGTTCGGTGGCACTCGTCCGGGCGCTGCTCGCCGCAGGAGCGCGAATCGACGTGACCGGCGAGATCCACGGTACGGACGTGTCGCTCCTCCGGCTGATCCGCTGGCTGGACCGTGACCGCGACGATCTGGACTTCCTCATGGAACGGATCGAGCGCGAGCATCCGGAGATGGCCGAGGAGGAGTGAGCGCCATCAGCACGTCGTCCAGGGCGGCGCCGCGCCGTCCACCGTCGAAGTCCTACCCGCCCGACGAGGCGTCGAGCCGACGCAGGGTCCTGCGCTACGCCGTGCCCCGGTGGATGATCGAGCTGGCGACCGAACAGCGCCTCGCCGGGGACTGGCGCGGCGCCTGCGCCACCGCGAACGTCGACGTCGTGTTCGACCTGGCCGACATCGTCCGCGAGCATGGCGCCACGGTCACGGACGTGGTCGAGGACGACCTTCGCCACCTGTCACCTGACCTGCTGCGCTGGCACCTCCCGCGGGTCCTGCTGGGACGCGCGACGCTCAAGAACCGCCAGACGGTGGCTTTGAGCGGCCACGCGGCCCCGGGAAGAGGCGTGCGCTACCTGTACGTCGAAACACCGACCATGGTGGACGGTCCCCAGCGGCTGCGCCTGTGCTTCGGCTCGATCGACCTGGCCGGCGCCTCGAACGTCCACCGTGAGGCGCACGTCCATAACTGGACCACGCTGCGGCACCTGTGGGACGTACGGCACACCGGCGCGCTGCTGGAACGCTGCGGTGGCGGAGACCGGCCGCCGTTCTTCGACGCGGGCGGCACCCCGCGCACCGCCGAAGAGCTGCCCACGAACGACCCCGGACCCGCCGACCCGGTGGCCCGCACCGAATGGGCGACCCTGCTGCACGAACGAGGCGAGGTCGAGGCGGCGCTCGCCGCGGCGGCGGTCGAGCTCGATCCGACTCCGCTCGCACCCCGCTGGTCTGGTCCGGTCGATCCGTCGCGGGTGTTGGAGAGACTTGCCCTGGCGCCGACCAGCTCGAGCCGGAGATCCGGTTGCTCACCCACGGAGGCTATGGGCGCCGGTTCCAGATCCCCCGTTCCTGGAGCACGACGGTCCTGTTCGAAGGCCGCAAGCGGGACGGCCGCGTGCGGATCCGGCTGGTCGACCCGGAGGAGATCCCCGGCACCCCCGTGCTGCCCGAGGCGTGCTGGCGCCGGTTGCCGGACCTCGACGTCCTCCGGCACGGCGACACGGATCCGGACCGGCTGCATCCGCTGGTCCGCACCGCGCTCTTCCCCCTGCGGGAGCCCGCCGGCCGGGTCGGACCGCCGCATCCGGCGCTGCCGTCGCCGGTCCGCGTACGGTGCCGCGGCGAGTGGCACGAGGTGCGCTTCCGCGAGGGCGCGCTGGATATGCCGCACAGTGCGGACGAGCGGCGGCGCGAGCGCGTGATGGGCGCGTTGGGCGGCGCGGTCGCCGGCTGTTTCGCCGCAGCCCATGCGGTGGCCTCCGGTCAGGGCCGGCTGCCGAAGGTCCTGCGCGAGCAGCAACGGGAGCTGTACGCCCGCGCCCAGCACGGTGACACACCGGGCGTGCTCCGGCTTCTGGACGCCGGAGTGGACCCGCGTCTCCGGGACGGCAGACGCCGAACCCTCCTGCACGCGCTGATCCACCTGGATCACGAGATCCTGCTTCCACGGCTGCTGGCAGCCGGCGTCGACCTCGAGGCCGAGGACCACAACCGGCGAACGGCACTCCACGTGGCGGTCGGGGACAACGGCTCCGTTTCCTTGGTCCGGGCGCTGCTGGCCGCCGGAGCCCGCGTCGACACCACCGACGACCAGGGGTTGTCTCTCTCATTCCTCATCAGACGCCGCAAGCGCTCGGATCTTGCTTTTCTCCTTGACGGGGACCGGCCCGCGACCGGATGACATGGAAGGACGAGTACCAGTGAACGCCCCCGACGAGGCCTCCGCCCCGGACCCGCTGGCCGCCGCCGACGAGCTGGGCCGCCGGCTCGCCTCCCCGCACACGGAGCCGACCGCGAACCCGCAACTGGAGGCGCTGGCACTCGCGGTGTCGGCGAACCTGCCCGTGCTGCTCTGGGGCGAGCCGGGGATCGGCAAGTCCGCCGGCCTCCGGCAGCTGGCCACCGGGCTCGGCGTCCCGCTGGAGACGGTGATCGCCAGCGTGCACGAGCCGTCCGACTTCGCCGGCCTGCCGATCATCGGTGACGACCCGGCCGCCACCGGCGTGCCGATGGCCCCGCCGGACTGGGCGGTCCGGCTGGCCGCGTCCGGGCGCGGCATCGTGTTCTTCGACGAACTGTCCTCAGCTCCTCCCGCCGTCCAGGCGGCGCTGCTGCGGGTCGTCCTCGAACGCCGGGTCGGCAGCCTGGCGCTGCCGGAGAGCGTCCGGGTGGTCGCCGCCGCGAACCCGCCGTCCAGCGCGGCGGACGGCTGGCACCTCAGCCCGCCGCTGGCGAACCGGTTCGTCCACCTGCGATGGACGCACGACCCCCGAACGGTCGCGCGCGGCATGGCCGGCACCTGGCCTGCCGTGCCCGTCCCCGTCGTCGCCCCTGCCCGGGTGCCCAGCGCGGTCGCCCGCGCCCGCGGGACGATCTCCGGGTTCCTCACCGCCCGGCCCGGCCTGACCCACCACCTGCCCGGCGACGCGGAAAGCCGGGGCCTCGCCTGGCCGTCGCCGCGAACCTGGGAGATGGCTCTGCGGCTGCTGGCGGTCGGCTACGCCACCGGCGCCGAGCAGAAGGTGGTCGCCTCCGCCCTCATAGGCGCGGTCGGCGACGGCGCGGGCCTGGAACTGCTCAACTACCTGGAACAGCTCGACCTGCCCGATCCGGACCGCGTCCTAGCCGATCCGGACGCCTTCGCGCTGCCGGCGCGGGGCGACCGGCAACTCGCCTTCTTGACGGCCGTCGTCTCGGCGGTGCAGAGCGACCTCACCCGGCGGCGCTGGGAGGCGGGGTGGACGGTGCTGGCCAAGGCCGTCGAGGCCGGGGTCCCCGACGTCGCGGCCCGGGCCGCCGCGGACCTGGCGGCGCTGCGCGACACCGACTGGCCGGTCCCGGCCGGCATCGACGCGTTCCTCGACCTGCTCCAGTTGTCCGGCGCGCTGCCGGGCGGCTCCTGACCATGGCCGACCTCGACCGGGTCAAGCTGCTCGCGGCGCGGTACCGTGCGGCCGGCGACCGGCCGTACCTCGCCTCGGCGCTCTACTCGCTCACGGTCGTACCGAGCGACGGGGTGCCGACGATGGGCGTCGATCGGCACTGGCGGTGTTACGTGTCACCGTCCTTCATCGCGGCGACCTCCGTCCCCGAACTGGCGGGCGTGTGGATCCACGAGGTGGCACACCTGCTGCGCAACCATCACGGCCGTGCGGACCTGCTGCCCACCGCCGACCGCCGCGACCGGGCGCGCCTGAACGTCGCCCAGGACTGCGAAATCAACGACGACCTGCTCGCTGACGGGCTGGAACTTCCCGAGGGCCGGGTGGCACCCGGCGACTTCGGGCTGGAGACCGGACGGCTGTTCGAGGAGTACCTCCCCCACCTGCCGCCGTCGGCCCAGTGCTCCGACTGCGGCTCCGGTGCCCATGGCTCACCCGGCGACTGGGAGATCGTCGGACCCGGCGGGCCGGGGGGCGTCAGCACGGTCGAGGCCGAGGCGCTGCGCCGCCACACCGCTGAGGCCATGCGCGCCCACCAGCGCAACCGCGGTTCCCTTCCGGGAGGTTGGCAACGCTGGGCGGAGCACGTCCTCGAACCGGCGGTCGACTGGCGCCGCGTGCTCGCCGGTGCCGTGCGAGAGGCGGTCGCCTGGGCGGCCGGAGGGGTCGACTACACCTTCCACCGCCCGTCCCGCCGCACCGCCGCGCTGCGCGGCGTCGTCCTGCCGAGCCTTCGACGCCCGCTGCCGGTCGTCGCGATCGTCATCGACACCTCCGGATCCATGGGCGAGGACGACCTCGCGACGGCCCTCGCCGAGGTGACCGGTGTACTGCGGGAGGTCGGCGTCGGTGGGAACCGGATCACCGTGCTCGCCTGCGACGCCGACGTGCACACCGCGACGCGGGTGACGTCCGCGCAGCAGGTCGCGCTCGAAGGCGGCGGCGGCACCGACATGCGGGTCGGCATCCGGGCGGCCCTCGACCGGCCCGAACGACCCGGTGTCGTGATCGTGCTGACCGACGGCTTCACCCCGTGGCCCGAAGCGCCGTCGTCATCGCGCCTCATCGCCGCGCTCATCGGCGCCGACCCACCGCCCCCGCCGGCCTGGGTAGAAGCGGTCCACATCCCTCGAAACTGACCCGGTTCGGCATGCCATAACCCGGTGAACATTCGCGGCCACCGCAATTGGCCGAGCACGCTCTCGACCTCCTCCCAGCCCGCGCGTTCGCCACCGGGCGCCGCGACGAACTCGCCGCGCTCGTCTCCGCGCTGCGGGAGTCGGACGCGTGGGTACGGAAGCGTCCGCGCGAGGCGGCCGAGCTGTTCGCCGCGTCGCCTGATCGAGCGCCCGGTTCGGGTCGCCGATGCCATTCGGCCCGAGGCTAACGAGCTGGTGCGGGGCCATGACCAGAGCCTTCCACCGACTGCGGTTCGCCACCGCCCCGTCGCGGCGAACTGAGATGAGGACGCGTTCACCGGTGATCGACCGTCTGTGTGAGCGCTTCGGGAATCTGCGAAGCGTACGTTGGCTCCCGAAACTGGCTCCCGAAACTGGCTCCCGAGACTACGAAGCGGTCATCGGGCACACGAGATCGCGTCGCGGGCAACGCTCTGACCTGCGGAAACTTGGGGTGGGCGATACTGGGTTCGAACCAGTGGCCTCTTCGGTGTGAACGAAGCGCTCTCCCACTGAGCTAATCGCCCCGGCGGCCCGCTGTGGTGGGCGGGCCGACGTCGAAAACTCTAGCGCATGTTGGGGAGCGGATGCGCATCGGTTTGGCGGGGCGTCAGGTCCAGAAGGTGGGGTCCTCGATGTTCCAGGGGAGCGTCAGGCCGTAGATGGCCAGGTAGGCGGCCAGGGCGCCGGCGACCAGGACGGCTGTGGAGGCTCCGAGGATGGTGTTGCGGCGGCGCTTGCGGGGGTCGAAGGCCTTCTCCTTGGCGCGGTCCGCGGCGGTCTTGGCGCGGTGGAGGGCGCGCTGGGCCCACGCGAACTCGGTGGCGAGGATGGCCAGGCCGATGACGATGCCGAGGAGGCCCGGGCCGGGGGTGACCATCATCACCAGGCCGCCGATGAGGACGGCAGCGCCGACCGCGAAGACGCCGGCGCGCCAGGCGGTGTTCAGGAGGGGGTTGCGACGGACGCGCTCCCGGAAGCGGTGGAACAGGCCCGGCTCCTCCGGCGGGGCCTCCATTTCATGATCTATTGCCACGGTTTTACCTTACGGCAGCGGAAGGGGGCGTGGGGAGCCCCAAAGCGCCTGCGGGACGAGCGGCGGGAGGCGGGGGGCGTGCACGAAAGATCCGCTTTTGCCCAGGTCAGACGCAGGTTTTGCTACAGTGAGATGGATCACAAACGCCGGGGACGCCGGAATGTTCGGCCGAGTTCAGGCAGTTAGGCGTCATAGATCGCGGGGATGTCCGTGAGAGGGAGAACCACTCATGGGCGTACCCGCGAGTCCGCGGGACCGACGTAAGAGGGAATGGCCATGAACAGCAGTACGACCGTCTCAGCAGAGCTGGGCCTTCGTCTCGTCGTCCCCGACCGCACGACCGTTCCTCTGCTCGCGGGGCTGGAGTACGCGGCCGATGACCCGTACGCGATCCGCATGGCCTTCTACGTGGGCGACGACGAGCCGGTGGAGTGGATCTTCGCCCGCGAGCTCCTCACGGTCGGCATCGTGCGCAAGGTCGGGGACGGGGACGTCGAGGTCTGGCCGGCCGAGGACGAGGGCTCGCTCAACATCGCGCTGTCGTCGCCGTTCGGCGACGCCTTGTTCGAGGTGCCGTTGTCGCCGCTGGCGGACTTCCTCCACCGGACGTACCAGGCGGTGCCGGCGGGGGAAGAGACCGAGTTCATCGACATCGACGCCGAGCTGGAGAACCTGCTCTGGCCGTCCTAACCCGACAGGCGGGCGATGTGGCGCATCTTGTTCATCGCGTCCAGGGCGGCGACCTTGTAGGACTCGGCGAGGGTGGGGTAGTTGAAGACGGCGTTGACCAGGTAGTCGATGGTGCCGCCGCAGCCCATGACGGTCTGGCCGATGTGGACGAGCTCGGTGGCGCCGGTGCCGAAGACGTGGACGCCGAGGAGGCGGCGGTCGTCGGGTGAGACGAGGAGTTTGAGCATCCCGTAGGAGTCCCCGATGATCTGGCCGCGGGCGAGCTCGCGGTAGCGGGAGACGCCCACCTCGAAGGGGACCTTGGCCTCGGTCAGCTCGTCCTCGGTGCGGCCGACGAAGCTGATCTCGGGGATGGTGTAGATGCCGATCGGCTGCGTCTCGTGGATCTCCGAGACGGGCTCGCCGCACGCGTGGTGGGCGGCGAGGCGGCCCTGCTCCATCGAGGTGGCCGCCAGGGACGGGAAGCCGATCACGTCCCCGACCGCGTAGATGTGCGGGACCTCGGTGCGGTAGTCGTCGTCGACCTTGATCCGGCCGCGGCGGTCCGCGGCGAGGCCCGCCGCGTCCAGGCACAGGTCGTCGGTCATGCCGTGCCGCCCGGCCGAGTACATGACGGTGTCGGCGGGGATCCGCTTGCCGCTCTCCAGGACGGTGATCGCGCCGTGCGCCATCCGCTCGACGGACGCGACGCTCTCCCGGAACCTGAAGGTGACGGCGAGGTCGCGCAGGTGGTACTTGAGGGCTTCGACGATCTCCAGGTCGCAGAAGTCCAGCATCCGCTCGCGCCGCTCGACCACCGTGACCTTGGTGCCGAGGGCGGCGAACATCGAGGCGTACTCGATGCCGATCACGCCGGCGCCGACGACGACCATGGTCTCCGGGATGCGGTCCATGTTGATGATGCCGTCGGAGTCGATGATCGTCCGGTCGTCGAAGTCGACGGTGTCGGGGCGGGCGGGGCGGGTGCCGGTGGCGATCACGATGCGGTCGGCGGTGACCTTCTGCTCGCGGTCGCCGGCCCCGGTGATGCCGATGGTGTGGGGCTCCAGGAAGCGTCCCGTGCCGGGCATGACCGCGACGTGGTTGCGGGCGAGCTGGCTGCGGACGACGTCGGTCTCCCGGCCGATGACGTGCTGGGTGCGCATGCCGAGGTCGGCGACGGTGATGTCGTCCTTGACCCGGTAGCTCTGCCCGTAGAGCTCGCGCTGGTTGAGGCCGGTGAGGTAGAGGACGGCCTCGCGCATGGTCTTGGACGGGATGGTCCCGGTGTTGATGCAGACGCCGCCGATCATGTCGCGGCGGTCCACGATGCCGACCTTGCGGCCGAGCTTGGCGGCGGCGATGGCCGCACGCTGGCCGCCGGGTCCCGACCCGAGCACGAGAAGATCGAAGTCAGTCACTCCCACAGTCTGACGGCCCGCCACCGTTCCGTTAAAGGGTTTCGTCGGACAGATCAGGAATCGTCCGGGGTGAGGAGGCCCGCGGCGAGCGCGTCCAGGCCGGCCTTGACGCGGTCGAGGGGCATACCGCGCGTGCGGCGCTGGTACAGGAAGAGGTTCGCGGCCAGCGGGGCGAGGAGCGCGTCGGCGAGGTAGGCGGCGTCGGCGGTGGGGCGGATCCGCCCGATGAGCATCGCCAGGTGCATGTGGTAGAGGGCGTAGGAGCCATCCCGGAACCGGGCGTCGGGCGGGTCGGACTCGGCCATGACCAGCAGGTCGGCCTGGGCGTCGGTGCGGTCGGCCAGCGCGTGCAGGAAGGCGCGGAGGCGGTCGGCGGGGGCGGCGCCGGGGCCGAGCGGCGGCGGGCCGTGCAGGAAGGCGGTCTGGAAGTCGCGCTCGCGGTCGTCGATCACGGCGTAGACGAGGCGGGCCCGGTCGCCGAAGCGCCGGTACACGGTGCCGACGCCGACGCCGGCCTCGCGCGCCACCTCGTCCATGGAGACCGCCTCGGGCCCGCGGGCCTCGATCAGGCGGGCGGCGGCGCGCAGGATGCGGCGCCGGTTGAGCGCGGCGTCCGCGCGCTCGGCGGGCGGGCTGCCGACGACGGGCAGCTGTCTCATCGCGTCCCCTCTCGGCACAGTACGGCAGCGTAACCGGAGTTGTATCCGGAGATATCTCCAGTTAACCTCACTAAACGGAAACTTCTCCTATTAGCGCCCGGAGGACGGGATGGCGTGGGTGTTCTTGCTGGTCGCCGGGATGATGGAGCTCGTGTGGGCGGCGGCCCTGAAGGAATCGGACGGTATGACCAGGCTGTGGCCGACCGTGATCGGACTCTCAGTGGCGCTGCTCAGCGTCGTCGTGCTGTCGGTGTCCCTGCGGACGCTGCCGGTCGGCACCGCCTACGCGGTCTTCGTCGGGCTGGGGGCGGCGGGCGTGGCGGCCGTCGGCATGATCGCGTTCGGGGAGAGCACGGCGCCCGCCCGGCTGCTGTTCCTCGCGCTCATCCTGGTCGGCGTGGCCGGCCTCCAGCTCACGGAGGGCTAGCCCGGCGGGGAACGGGCACAGTGGAGGCATGGCAAGGGAGATGCTGGGGATCGACATCGGCGGGTCGGGGATCAAGGGTGCGCCGGTGGACCTGTCGACCGGCGAGTTCACCCGGGAGCGGTTCCGGATCGCGACGCCGCAGCCGTCCAGGCCGAAGCCGGTCGCGAAGGTCCTCGCCGAGATCGTGGACCATTTCGGGTGGGACGGTCCCGTCGGCGTCACCTATCCCGGCGTGGTGATCGACGGCGTGGCGCTGTCGGCGGCGAACGTGTCCAAGCGCTGGATCGGGCTGGACGCGGCGTCGCTGATCGCGGAGGCGACCGGGCGGGCGATCACGCTGCTCAACGACGCGGACGCGGCGGGCATCGCGGAGATGCGGCTCGGCGCCGGGCGCGGCAGGAGCGGCACCGTCGTCCTGCTGACGCTGGGGACGGGCATCGGCAGCGCGCTGTTCAGCGACGGCGTCCTCGTCCCGAACACCGAGTTCGGGCACATCCAGATCAAGGGGAAGGACGCCGAGGTCCGCGCGTCGGCGAAGGCGCGCACCGACCGCGGCCTCAGCTGGGGGCAGTGGGCGAAGCGGCTCGGCACGTACATGCGCCATCTGGAGGCGCTGATCTCCCCCTCCCTGATCATCGTGGGCGGCGGGGTGAGCCGGCGGTCGGAGCACTTCGTGCCGCTGATCGAGGGCGTCCGGGCGGAGATCGTCCCGGCGCGGCTGGTGAACAACGCGGGCATCGTCGGCGCGGCCATGGCGGCCGCCGCGGCGCATCCGGAGGAGACCGCCGAGCCCGCTCGGGCCAAGGTGCGGGCGGTCGGCGGCACCGGCGGGCAGCGGCGGCGCGGAACGGCGAAGGCCGCGCGTTAGGACGCCCGGAGCCGGACGGTCGCGATCTCCCAGGGCCGTAGCGCCAGGGCCGCGGTCCCGTCGTGCACGTCGAGCGGGACGCCGGGGCGTCCGCGCAGATCGACGCGGGTGCCCTCGGTGAAGTCCCCGTGCAGGACGGCGGTGGTGGGTTCCGCGCACTGGGCGACCATGCGCGTCTCGATCCCGCCGTCGCGGGTGCGGAGCGAGGTCATGACGACGCCGTCGCCCGTGATCGCGATGCCTTCCCGGGAAGGTGGCGCGGGCGCGGCGGCCTGGCCGTAGCCGGCGGCGGTGAGCAGGTCGTGGCGGTAGGTCTCGGCCGCCCGGAGCACATCGGCGCCGGGCCGTTCGCCGGGGTAGGGCATGACCGCCAACCCGACCGTCCGCTCGCCCCGGCACTGCGCCCCGGGGGTCGGGAGCTGCGGCCCGGCCGGCTGGTCGCGGTAGGCGTTGCGGTCCCGGGACAGGTAGCCGACGGAGCGCAGGAGGGTCAGGGCCAACTCGCGCCCGCCGCCGGTGACCTCGTACTCGGTGGCGTGCTCCAGCAGGACGGCGAGGCCGCCCGCGGCGACGAACCCGGACGCGGGGAACGTCGGCACGGGCCGCTCCCCGAAGCCGCCCTCGGCCGTCAGCCCCCGCTCGGTGATCGCGAACTGCCCTTCGGCGAAGGACGTGTCCGCCTGGCGCGGCAGGGGCAGGTGCAGCCGGACGCGATGGTCGTCGCAGCGGTTGTCGAACGTGACGCGGAGCCGCACGAACGGCTCGCCCGCGCGCAGCTCCGCCCGGGTGGTGACGGTGACGTCCTCCGCGGCCTCGGACCGGGCGTCGCCCGGCACGTCGCCGGAGGCGGGCCAGCGGTAGGTCCGGACGATGTCGAGCGCGGCGACGAGCGGCCCCTCGGAGACCGTGCGGACGGCCACCGTCCTCGGGTCGCCGATGATCGTGTCGGTGGCCGGCGGAGCGTGGTTGTAGGAGTCGCCGAGGTCGCCGCCGTCCACGATCCGCCCGACGCCCTCGACGACGCCGCCGGACGGTGTGCGCAGCACGAGGTCGCCGTCGTCGCGCACTTCGGCGCTTAGCAGGCCGTTGCCGAGGACGTTCCCCTCGGCCCGCACCGGCCCTTCCGCGGGCCCCGCCGGGGCGACCGGCCGGACGGTGGCCAGCCCTAGCGCGGGCACGTCGACGAGTGCGGCGACGGTGCGGCGGGGGTCCGCCAGTATCCGGACGCGCCACTCCCCATCTGCGCCGCGCAGCGCGTCGCGGACGTCGCCGATGTCGAACGGGACGGTGGCGCGCGCCGTCACGTGGAAGGTGAGCGTGCGGTCCTCACGGGACACCGACCAGTCGCGGATCTCCTGCCCGAACAGCACCCGCCCGTACACCCGCTCCAGCAGGATCGGCAGCGCGGAGGCGGGGTGGACGGCGTCGTCCAGCACGGTCGGCGCGACGTCGAGCGTCTGGACGGGCACCGGCCGCCCGTCGCCCGTCGCCAGCCCGGGTTCCCCGTCGCATGGGACGTCTAGGACGACCAGGCCCGTCCGGGCGGCCGGGGTGGGGTTGAACACCAGGTGGGAGCCGAGCGGCACCGCGGCGGCCTGCTCGGCGGTGACGAGGTCGCAGACGGCGCGCCCGAGCTGCTCGGCCTCCGCCATGTGCGCGGCGACCTGCTCGGCGGTCTCGTCGCTGCCGCAGCCGGTGACCGAGTCGTGGCAGCTCGCCTCGATGAGGCGCCGCCAGGCCAGGTCGAGGAACCGCTGCGCGTCCCCGGAGTACCAGAGCGCCGCCAGGGGCTCGGCGTACCGTTCCACGAGACGCTCGGCGCGTCCCATCATCTGCTTGAGCCGGACGCGTGCGGAGAGCACGCCGGGCAGGATGTTCGCGCGGGCGTGCGACCGCAGCTCGCCCCGGATGCGCGGGAGCCCGTCGACGGACGGCTCCTCCCCCGCGAAGTAGCCGGCGAGGGTGTCCAGCCGCATGCCGAGCTCGGCGGAGGCCACCCGGTCGGCGAGGTCGGGCGCGGGCGCGGTGTGGTCGGCCCCGTACATGGCCAGCAGCGGGCCTCCGTCGGGGTACCAGCGGCCCATCGACGCGGCGAACCCGGCGGCGCGCCCCGGCAGCAGCGACGCGCCGTTTCCGAACTCCCCGAACTCCTCGAACATGGACGCGGCGTTCCCGTAGCCGCCCTCGGGGAGGTACTGGGTGCGGATCGCCGTCCCGTCCGGCGACTCCCAGGCGAACGACCGGGTCCGGACCCGGTCGGGGACGCCGCGCCACAGGCACGCATGCTCGATCCCCGCGAGCCGCAGGATCTGCGGCGTCTGCGCGCAGTGCCCGAACTGGTCGGGCAGGTAGCCGACCATCATCGCGGCGCCCAGCTCCTCCGCGCGCCGCATCCCGAGCTCCAGGTTCCGGACGATGTTCTCCCCTGAGCACAGGAACTCGTCGTGCAGGATCTGCCAGGGGCCGACGGCGAGCCGGCCCTCCCGGACGAGCGCCGCCAGCCGCTCCCGCCGTTCGGGGCGGATCTCCAGGTAGTCGTCCACCGCGGCCATCTGCCCGTCCAGCGTGAAGTGCCAGCGGGGATCGGCCTCCATCCCGTCGATGACGCCGTCGAGCAGCGACACCAGCCGGAGCCGGAACCGCTGGAACGGCAGGTACCACTCGCGGTCCCAGTGGGTGTGGGGGACGACGACGATCTCGGGACGCTCTTCCGGCCTGCCTACCCGCACAGTGCGATCACCTCGTTCTCGTGGGTCTCCAGGCGGTGCATGCCCGGATGGTCCGCGGGGACCCGGACGCGGTCGCCGCGGACGGCGGCGCGCCGCCCGTCGGGACGGACGAGCACGGTCCCGTCCGCGCCGATCGCGACCAGGTCGCCGCCGTCGCGCAGCAGGACGGGCGCGTCCGGCGCGGCGGACACCGACGTCCGGCCGGCCGCGATCCCGCCCAGCACGTCCTCGCCCTCGGTCAGGACCCAGGTGACGGGCTCGCCGAGGGTCTTGTGCTGCGCCGGGTCGTGGAAGTCGCTGCCGCCGAGCGGGACCACGCCCCCGGGCCGCCACACGTCCGCCCAGGCCAGCGGGGCGCCCCAGCGCCGGTCCCACCAGGACGAGTGCCAGATCTCGGCGAACCGCGGCCGGTCGCCCGCGGGCAGCGGGCGGCGCCAGGCGCAGTCGCCGCTGAGCGGGTGGTTGATCGACATCAGCCCGCCGCGGGCGCGGGCGAACGCGGCCCAGTCGGCGCTCGGCCGCCGGAAGTCGACCCAGCCGGTGGGGCCGAACACGTTGGCGTGCCCGAGGTCGGTGGTGACCTCCTGGCCGGGCAGCAGCAGGACGCCCGCGTGCGCCCCGGCCGCGGGCAGCTCCGGATGGTGGCTGACGGTGTTGTGGTCGGTCACCGCGAGGAAGTCGAGCCCGCGGGACGCGGCGAGGCACGCCAGCTCGTGGACGGTGAGCGTGCCGTCGCTGTGGACGGTGTGCGAGTGCAGGTCGCCCGCGAGCCACCGGAACCCGTCCGGGGCGGGCAGATCGCGGCGCGGCGGGCGTTCGGGCCGCGGGGGCGGCGGATCGTCCGGCCGGGGCGGTGGCGTCCCGGAGGTCGTGATGGCGACCTCGTAGGGGACGCCGTCAGGCGGGATGCGGTGCAGGCCGAGCCAGACGTGCCACGTGCCCGGTTCCAGCTCCCCAGGGATGTAGCCGGGCGTCGCCCACTCCGCGGCCACCGTGTACCGGCGGCGCGCCCCGCCGGACCAGCCGCGGAACCCGTCCGGGCCATGGCAGCCCAAGTCGATGACGCCGCCGTCGTACGAAAGCTCGACCGCGACCGACGCCGTACCCGGCGGGACGTCGAAAGGGAGTGCGCGCAACCCCTGTTCGAGACGGTCCTCCAGGCTCCAGCGTCCGCGGTGCACGGTCATCCGGCTCCCCCGTCCTTGGCCAAGGGCGCCTCCGCCCGCCCGGCCTCGGCGCCGCCCGTCACGAGCTCGCCGTCGCGGTAGAACAGGACGCGTCCGGGGCGGGGACGCGCCCACCCCTCGGTGAAGGGGTGCGCTTCGAGCCCCTCCCCCACGACGACCCGCACGGGCTCGCCGCCCACGTCCAGGGTCACGAGCGAGGAGCCGCCGAGGTTCTCCACGACGGACACCCTCCCGCCGAGTGCGGTGTCCTCCGGCTCGGTACTGAAATCCATATATTCGGGACGTACCCCGTACACGACCTCCTCCCCGTCCCGCACCCGCCCGCGCGCCTCGTCCGGGAGGGGCAGCCGCGTGCCGCCGACGGCGACGAGCCCGTTCCGGACCGTCCCCGGCAGCAGGTTCATGGGCGTCGAGCCGATGAACGAGGCCACGAAGGTGTTCGCCGGGCGCCGGAACACCTCGGCCGGGGTCCCGATCTGCCGGATCACGCCGTTCTCCATCACCGCGATCCGGTCGGCGAGCGCCAGGGCCTCCGCCTGGTCGTGTGTGACGAAGACGGTGGTGACGGCGAACCGGTACTGGAACTGCTTGAGGAACGTGCGGGCCTCCAGCCGGAGCCGGGCGTCGAGGTTCGACAGGGGCTCGTCCAGCAGGAGGACGTCCGGGTTCGCCACCAGGGCCCGGGCCAGCGCGACCCGCTGCTGCTGGCCACCGGACAGCTCCCCGGGCCGCCGGTGGGTCAGCTCCTTCAGGCCGAGCTGCACGATCGCCTCGGCGGCGAGCCGGTACCGTTCGGCGCGGCCCATCTTCGCGATCCGCAGCGGGTAGGCGACGTTGTCCCGGACGGTCATGTGCGGGAACAGCGCGTAGTCCTGGAACACCATGCCGACGCCGCGCCGTCCCGGCTGGAGCCGCGTCACGTCCCGGTCGCCGATCCCGATCGCGCCGTGCGTCGCCGCCTCCAGGCCCGCGATGGTGCGGAGCAGCGTCGTCTTCCCGCAGCCGGACGGTCCGAGCAGCGCGAAGAACTCGCCGTCCGCCACGTCGAGGTCGAGCGCGTCCAGCGCCAGGACGCCCCCCGGATAGACCTTCGTCAGCTTCTGGATGGTGATGCCCGGCATCAGCGCTTGATCCCTCCGTGGAAGCGGAATCCGTACCGGCGGCTCACGAACAGGTACATGAGCACCACCGGCAGGGAGTACAGCAGCGAGAACGTGGAGATCAAGGCCAGGTCCGGCTGGCCGCCCTCGGTGTAGAACGTGTACATGATCACCGAGGCGGGCGCCTTGTCCGGATCGCGCAGCAGCAGGAACGGCATCAGGAAGTCGCCCCACACCTGCGCGACCGTCCACACCGTGACGGTGGCGAGGCCCGGCCGGATGACCGGGACGACCACGTGCCGCAGGATCTGCAGCGGGGAGGCCCCGAACACCCGCGCGGCCTCCTCGTAGGACGTGGGCGTCGCGTCGGTGAAGTCCTTCAGCAGGAAGATCGCCGCCGGGAGCAGCCCGCCGGTGAGCACCAGGACCACGCCCAGCCGCGAGTCGATCAGGTGCAGGTTGAAGGCCAGCAGGAAGACCGGCACCATCGCCGCGGTGCCGGTGATGATGGACGACAGCAGGAGCAGGACGTAGAGCAGGACGTCCCGTCCGGGCACCCGGACCCGGCTCAGCGCGTACGCGGCGAGCGCCGCCGACGTGACGACGAGCGCGGCCGTCCCGGCGGCCAGCAGCACCGAGTTGCGCAACGAGGCCAGCGCGTACGGGTTGTCCATCAGGACCTGGAAGTTGCGCAGGGTGAACTCGGGCGGCGACGCCGAGATGCCGGGGTTCGCGTCGAACGGCGCGAACGCCAGCCAGAGCAGCGGGAGCGCGAAGAACCCGAGGACGGCCGAGACGAACGTGGCCAGCCCGAGCCTGCGGAGCACCTCCCGGACGGTCTCGTTCACGCGGCGGCCTCCTTCGTCCCGCGGGCGCGCAGGGCCCGCAGGTAGACCAGGGCGATCACCAGGTTGATCAGGATCATCAGCAGCGAGATCGCGGCGCCGAAGCCGAGCCGGCCGTCGCCGAGCGCCGTCCGGTACACGTACACCGACATGATCTCCGAGCGCCCGTCCGGGCCGCCCGCGGTGATCAGGAACGGGGTGAAGTCGTTGAACGTCCACAGGCTGACCAGCAGCAGGCTCGTCAGGACGTGCCCGCGGATGCGCGAGAACACCGCGTCCCGCAGCGTCTGCCACGTGGAGGCGCCCGCGAGTCGCGCCGTCTCCAGGTGGGACGGCGGGACGGTCCCGAGCGCCGCGCCGTAGAGCATCATCGAGAACGCGGTGCCGCGCCAGACGTTGAACACGATGACGCACGCCATCGGATGGTCGAGCAGCCAGGCCGTGCCCGGCGTCCCGAGCAGGGCGTTGAGGGTGCCGCCGTCGCGGTCGAGCAGCGCGATCCACAGGAACGCGATGACCGAGGACGGCAGGATCCACGCGAGCAGGACCAGCCCCTCGACCAGCCGCCTAATGGGAGCTGCCGGGTCGTAGAGACTCGGTAGCCGTAGCCGCCAGCAGGTGAGCACTTCCGCCGCCGGAAGCGTCCGACTTCTGTGGTCAGACCGTGCCCCTGCTGGCCGGCCGGGAGG
>NZ_JBDPLY010000052.1:0-31350 GCF_039871695.1 Actinomadura sp. B10D3 | reverse complement strand
GCTGGACCACGCTCCAGCACATCACGCTCAGCCCCAGCCGGATCGGCGATCTCGTCCGGGCCGCCCTCGTCCTAGTCCATTTCGAACACCGCCGGATCACCTGAAAGTCAGTGAGAAAACGTCACTGGCCGGGACGAGGTTGCACTGCTCCGGGCCGAATATTGCGGCGCATCTGTGCTGGTACGTCCGGAGGCACTCCGGCGGATGCGGTTACCGGCACGGCCGGACACGGTCCTGAGCGGCCAGCGTCGGAACTACCTGCAAGATTCAGCGCGACGGGGCGGTGGTCCTTCTCATGTGCTCTCCACGCCTCGCCGCTGAGGAGGATGAGATCATCCGTGACCACCGGGTACCGAGAGCCCCGCCGACCGCTCAGAGTGACAGGAGGCACCACCACTCATGCCGATGAGCGGATGGGTGGTTGTAGGGCGGTTCGGGCACCTTTTCACCAAGGCAGTAGAAGAGGTTTAGGCCTGCGCCGTCAAGATGGTGCGCATGCAATGATGTTCGAGTCTGGCAATCGTGGCCTGCATTTGCCCCGTTCCGGGACAACGCCGAGCGTTGAACCGGGGCGTGGGGGTTGCACAGGCCTTGAGATCGGAGATGGACGCAGTGGACGAACTGCCGCGGACTGCTCCTGAGACCGCGCGTGCGATGGCCGAAGCCGCAACCGCCTTCCTTGCGGCGCTGACCGAGGCGCAGCGGGACAGGGTCGAATTCGGCTTCGCCGATGAGGCTCAGCGGCGTGATTGGTCGTTCCTGCCCGCCAGGCAACGGGACGGCTTGCCGATCGGCGCGCTCGATGAGGTGCAACGCAAGCTGGCGCACGAGTTGATCGTGTCGGGTACCAGCATGCCCGGCTACGCCAAGGTCGTCTCGGTGATCGCCATGGAGCATGTGCTCCGCGCGCTGACCGCCGTGAAACGTCCGGCCAGCGCCGACCTGTTCGACCCGGGGCGGTACTGCTTCAAGGTGTTCGGCCGCCCCGGTGACACCGGCGCGTGGGGCTGGCAACTCGCCGGGCACCATGTTTCGCTCAACTTCACTGTGGTGGACGGACGTTACGTGTCTCCCACCCCTTGCTTGCTCGGCTCGCAGCCGGCCACCTTCGGCACACTCGCTCCGCTCGCCGATGACGAGGAAGCCGGCTACCGCTTCGTGAATTCCCTCGACCCCGTGCAACGTGCCTCTGCGATCATCCACCATCGACCGCCGCCGGATCTGGCGACCCGCATCACACCCAAGATCGGTCACCTCGAGCGGCCGGATCCGATGTTCGCGCCCGAACCCGACTACGTGCTCAACGAGGCCGAGCGCGACATCCTTAGCTACGTGCGCGACGACCCCAGGGGACTCCCCGGGAGCGCGCTGCAGGACCACCAACTCAGCGCCCTGTTCGCCGTCGTCGAGGCGTTCGCTGGGCGGCTGCCATCGGACGTGGCGGCAGCGCAACTCCGCAACATCGAGCATGCCGGCCTGCAGAACCTGGTGTTCGCCTGGGCCGGCGGCACATCACCCGGAGAGCGGCACTACTTCCGTATCCAGGGACCGGTCCTACTGATCGAACACGACAACTCTCAAAACAACGGTGCCCATATCCACTCGGTTTGGCGCAACCCCGCCGACGACTTCGGCGACGACATCTTGGCCGAGCACTACCGCCAGCATCACATGACCCCTAAGAACCGGTAATACCGCTCAAACGTCGGCCGTCCCAGGCGAGTCCCACTCCGTGAGGGTGTCGGCATCGCCGTTATGCAGGTCAGCGTGCCGGTGGGAGCGCTGAGGACGGAAGAGCCGGATCGCGACCACGGGGCCAACGATCCGGCCGAGCCCCATCAAAGTCGAAGCGCCAACGCACTCTTCTGCCGCGTGTGGTCGGGCTGGTCTTGCGCCTGATGCGAGCGCAGCGTCGCCTGGCCCCCCACCGTGTCCCGACGCCTGTCAGTGGTGGCCGGCTTCTACCGCACCTGCGTGATCGACGGGATTCTCGAGCACTCGCCGCCGACCACGTCCGACGCCCCAACGTCCCACCCGAATCCCTCGCGCTCGGACTCTCGCATCTGCAGTTCGAGGCCTTGCTGTCGGCCGCACGCGCATCGTCCAACCAACAACTTCGCGCTGGTGACCATGCTCGGGCTTCTCGGGTAGCGGATCTCCGAGGCCGCCAGCGCCGACATCGACGACCTGGGCGGCCACCGGGTCCTTCGCGTCGTGGGCAAAGGCACCCGGATCGTACTGATCCCTACCGCCAGCAGTCGGCAGAGTCATCGACCATGCCATCGGCGACGGACGGCCGGGCCGATTTTGCTCAACACCCGCGTGGCCCGGATGGATCGGCACGCCACCACCCGCCGCCGGCGCCGGCTCGCCACCGCATCCGTCGTCCCGGCTGCCAGGCGGCTTGTTCGATTCTCGTGAGCGGTTGAAGGCTACGCTCGGGAAGTACGCGGAGCATCGGGCGACCGGACCAGTGAAGGAGCGGTTTACGGCCACGACGTTGGGCCGGCACATGAGCATTTTGGCTGGCGGTGCGTCGGACGCCCAAGCCGCACGTCACGATCAAGTATCTGGAGCCCGACTTCATCGAGTTGTTCTGAACGGGTTGCGGGTCTGGCCCCAGTTGGCAGCCCCGATAGCCGGTTCCGGGGCCGTGAGCTGGCACGCAACGGCGCGATCGGCCAGCTGGCTTTGTCCACGGGGCTGCGTTTGCAGGAGTTCTCCTAGCTGCTGACCTATGAGATCCAGGCGCTGCCTCCCAGGCCGGCCGAGACGCCGATCCCGTTCCCGGTCCCGGCGGGGGTGACCAAGGGCCGCAAGTTCCGCACCCCTGGATCTCTTACCAGGCGCTGGCCGCCGTTCACCCCTATCTGGAACTGGATCGTTCGGCGACCACGGATGGAACAGCGTGGTCGCCGCCGTGACGGTGGGGTGAACCGCTGCTGGTGAGCGACCCGGACGAGCGGGGAGGCCGGATCAACGGGGCCCGCCGCCGGTGGGAGACGCTCAAGCCCGCCGAACGCCGCAGGCTGGTCGCCCCCGGTGGCGGGTCGTGCATGCCGGGCCGACCCGCTGCTTGTGCTGTAGGACCTACTCGGGCACGCCTCCGTACTCACGACGGGGGAGTACCTGCGCCGCTTCGACCACCCGGATCTACCGGGAGGCCTAGGAACGAGCCGGAAGGGCCGACGGGCTGCCGAGTGGCGTTGAGGCCGAGGCATGAGGCGGCCGCCGAGTTCATCGACGATGGCGAGGAGATCTGATGCCGGCCGTGTCGCTGACTGTTCCGCCGGGCATTGCCTGCGTGTTCAGCGACGGCACTACGGAACGGTTCGACCTGGGCAGCCTGCCCTTGCGCAGATCTGGTCGATGACCTGCTGACCAGTCTGGTCGAGTTGATTCATCCGCACGGCACCGTGGACGCCGCCGGGTCGGTCGACCACTACGTCCAGTCCATTCGCGACATGGCACGAAAGCTGGCCGGGCGAGGGCTCACCGGCCGAGCTGCTGACCTGCGGCGGACGCCGCTGGCTGAGTACTGGAGGCGGCCACCAACACGCGGGAGGCACGCACTCGCCGGGGCGGACATCAAGACCCCCGCCCGGGAGGCTGGCATCGACCGCACCGCCTTCTACGGCAACCGCCCCTACACCCACCTCCGCGAGTAGTTCGAACCTGCCTGGCCGCCATCCGCAAGACCGGCGAGCTTCCCGATCCACGCGCCGCCCAGATCAACCGGGCCAAGCATGAACTCACCACGCTCAAAGAGCGTCTGGCCCACAACGATTAGACGATCGTCGAACTCACCGACTTCAGAAGCCAGGCCCTTGCCCGTCTCGCCGCCCAACACGACGAGATCACCCGCCTGCGACGCCAAAGCGAGCAATCGACCCAAGTACGCCACCTGCCGACCCGATCACCAGGAACCGGACCATGCTGCTTAACCCGCGGACGACCCACCGGCGGCCGGCCGCTGTCAGTGCCTGGTGCCACGATGGGCCGATGTCGACCACATCGTCCATCGCCGCCTTCTGGGACGCCGCCGCCAGCACCTTCGACAACGAAGCCGACCACGGCCTGCGCGATCCGCACATTCGCAACGCCTGGGCCACCCGGCTGAACTCATGGCTGCCCAGCCCGCCCAGCGACGTCCTCGACCTCGGCTGCGGCACCGGCTCCCTATCGCTGCTGCTGGCCCAGCACGGGCACCGCGTGGTCGCCGTCGACCTGTCACCGAACATGGTCGAACACGCCCGCCACAAGCTCACCGCGGCCGGTTTCGACGCTCACGTCCTGGTCGGGGATGCCGCTCATCCACCATCGCTCAAACGCAGTTTCGACGTGATCCTGGCACGGCACCTGCTCTGGACGCTGCCTGACCCCGCCGTCACACTGCAGCGCTGGACCGGTCTTTCTCACCCGGGCGGCCAGCTCATACTCATCGAAGGGCGCTGGAACACCTCCGCCGGAGACGACATTTATCCCGAAAACTCCCACGCGCTGCCCTGGATGGGTGGCGTGACCGCCACCACCCTCACCCGGACACTCCAGCCGCTCGTCTCCGACCTGCGCGTCGAGCCGCTCGCCGACCCCGACCTTTGGGGCCGCCGCATCGACGACGAGCGCTACGCCGTCATCGCCACCCTCTGAACCCTTCCCTTTGCCTTGTGCGAGTTCGACGATCCGGTCGAACTCGTCGTCGCTGAAGCCGTGCCATGCCTCGCGAAGCGCGGCGTCGAGCGCGAGAAACGGTTCGCCGTTGGTTCAAAAGCCGACCAGCGTGTAGCCACGAGTCTGACATTGCCGCTCGCGAGCGCCGCATCCGGCTTCGGAGCCAGCCCGAACGGTGGAACCCGGGCACCGACGGCGCCCCCTGGTCGTCAACGAGGCGTCGACCGTTGATGCGATTCTCTGTCAGCCGCAAGCTGGCGCTTCACTGCTCCACGGTACGACCGGAAGCCGTGCGGATCTTCGAGGGCGGATCAAGGTATTGCTACGGAGGGGTTCTGCGGTGACGATAGCGGCAGGATGCTATTCGCTGGGAGGTCGACCGTGGGCGAAGTGATCGGTCCGGCGGTTCTGATCTTGGTTGGGCTGATCGGATTTGGTCTGCCAATGCGTTGCCAGGGCCAGATCTCCAAGCCCCCATATCGCGGATGTCGTAAACGTGTCTACGGGCTGGCGGGCAGTTGCCGTTTCCATGGTCGCCGTCCAGAGCTGCGTCTTATAGCTGCGCTTGGCGGAAGAAATCTTCCCCCACGCCGTATCTGTGAACGGTGTGGCAGTCCATGTGTGTTCTGCCGTGTATCGGACACAGGTAAGCCCTTCCTGGGTTGTTCGGCTTTCCCTAACTGTAAGAACCCGCGGTGGCTCAGTGACTACATCTTCTGACCAGGCTGCGATCTTCCAGTGACGACAATCGACTTGGCTTTACGATCATGAAGGCACTGTCTGGCAGGATCCCAGAGGATCCAAGCGAGATTACGTACCGCCAGCGGCGGAAAGAGCAGTTGAAGGTTCACGAAGATTGCGCGTCGGAGTAGGTCACCCCGGCTGAGGGTTCTGCTGGTCCAGGTAGAGATCGGCTCGATTTTGACGAGTTGCTTTCCCATGGTGCCGCCGTTGAGTTCCGCGAGGGGCTCGTACAGGCAGCCGAGAAGGGCGGCGGAGGTAGCTGTCCCCCAGAGCGGCAGTCCCACTCCTTTGCCAGCCATCCAACCGAGGAGCGCGAGGGCGACAGCAGGGACCAGATCGACCAGGCGTGCCGCGATCCGGCGAGAGCGCGGCGCGACATCGCTCCAGGTCGCACGCCAGCCTGAAGACGCTGCGGCCTTGACGGAGCTGATCGGCGGCATGCCGAGCGCTGCGGCGGGCTGGTCGGCTTTCCTGATGACATCGCCCTTGATGACCATCTCGTGACCGGTGGAGAAACTGAAGTAGAGGCTTCGCTCCTTCTTTCGTTGGTGCAGATAGAAGAGTTCCTCCCGGCCACAGGCGGGACAACGGCTCCAGGTACAGTACGGGGCCAGTCGCACGGCATGTTCCAGACTGTTGCTATGAAAGCCGATGGTTGCACCTGGTTCGTACTGGACGGCGGTGGTTAGGCGTTTCACCTTGAAAGGCTCGGCGTAGCCGGTCAGGACTTCCACCTGGGTGAGGAACGAGTCACCGCGCCGGAGGCAGGATCTTATGTGGCCGATCTGGAGGTGGGTGAGCGGCCCAGCACTGTCCAGGATTGCCGAGACACCTAACTCCAACTCTCGAGCGGCGGCCTTCTGATCTGCGTGGAGTCTTGGCTTGCCTCCGTGGGCGTACTTGTTACGAATGTCTCGGTACGTATCGATGGCCTTCACCGCTGGCTCGGCCGTCAGGCGAATTGCCCGGGCTACTGGATCATGCTCTCGGGATTTCATCTCCCTGCCTGCCGCGCGGATCGCTTGGTTCCAGACGTCGAGCGTGACCCCGCCCTGATCGAGTTTTTTCTCCCACTGCCTGACTCCGCCCGGTGCGAGGGTGTGCGCCCTGCACCAGCCCAGGGCCAGGATGCCGAGCGTAGCGGCAGTCATCTCGACAAAATGCCCAGCCTTTTCGAGACTGTCCGCGGCCCCGTCGGCGCGATCGAACAGCAGCGCCGGGTAAGCGATGGGGAAGGGGTAGCGATCCAGGTGATGTGCGATCATGCTCCACCGCTCTCGTGGCCGACGTGATACGACAAGAGCATGGGACCGCGACATAAGGCAATCGCCGACGCGTTCGATCTCGGTTGCGGTGCTGAACGCGGGGAGGAGGGCATCGCACGTGCCCTTCACCCGCTCATGCCGCCGAGCGTCACCAGGCGGCTCGTAGCTTGACGCGCGAGGGCGGTGAACGGTCGATGGAGAGCACTCCGGCCTCTTCCAGAAGGACGGCGACCCACCCTGCGGTAGCCCGTTTAAGGAAGCGTTTCAGGTGCTCATCCAGGCTTCCAACCTTGGCGTCTACCGAGTACGTGCTGCCGATCAGTACCCAACCGCGTCCCCGCAGGAGGTCCGGAACTTCCTCCAACGCCCGCCACGGCAATGTCGTCCATGCCTCTTTCTGACCGAGAAGTAGGACCACCCCATCGGGGGTGTAGCGGGCTACTGTGAAGCGACCACGTCCAGACGGGGTCGCCAACGGCTCCCCGGGAGAGACAGCCGCGCGAATTGCATCCTCTACTCCTCCCGTCATGCAGCCGATCCTGACCCAGTTCCGGCGAGCTGTCGACGCCCTCTCGTGCCGCTGGTCGCTCGCTGGTGCTGATGAGGGGTGTGGGCCAGGCCAGGGACCGGAGACCGGGTACCGCCATGGTTCTGCTCGGCCGGCACGGTGGCTGCCCGCCATTGTCTCGGTCGGTCGTGGCCGTTACCGCCGCGCGCATACTCGGAATGGATCGCTGGCCTAGAGTCAGGCGCGTGTATTTCGTGTCTCGGTGGCGAGAGGAATCGCCGTTCAGTAAGCGGGTGGTCACGGTACCCGACACCACCGTGCTCGATTGGTTCCGCCGCGGCTGGAACCGCGACGACCCGGAAGCATGGATTACCGGCGATCTGGGCGGGGATGTCTACGGCCTCGACTCGATCTTCAACGAGGCCCAGAAGCGAAACCTGCCCCAGCCGCAGAGCATCGACGAACTGCGCGAGCTGCTGCACGAGCACCTGTGGGTCGAGGGGAACACCGACTTCATCCGGCTCGGCGAGCGTGCCCTGAGAGTGCGCACCGATGACGACGAAGTGGACCTCGCCTACTACTTCATCGACGACGAGAGCGCCGCCGCTCTGCCCGATCGGCTCGCGTTCCTGCTGCACGACAGCTGGCCGCTGCCCACCGATGCCGTCACG
This sequence comes from Actinomadura sp. B10D3, assembly GCF_039871695.1. Taxonomy (NCBI): domain Bacteria; kingdom Bacillati; phylum Actinomycetota; class Actinomycetes; order Streptosporangiales; family Thermomonosporaceae; genus Actinomadura; species Actinomadura sp. B10D3. The sequence goes on along the minus strand of NZ_JBDPLY010000052.1, from coordinate 23,491 downwards.
TCCGGTGCGGTCTTCAGCCCAGGCGTACCAACCCGTACCGTCCGGCTTGCCCCACCAGGGCCCGAATCGGTCTTCTCGGTCCGCCTGTGCTGGGAATCGCCCGACGTCCATCGGAACCTGAACCTGGTCGGCGCCCTGGTCTTCCCCGGTCTGACCCTGCCGGATCTCGCCGCCCGATTGCGGGCCACAGACGGACCCGACGCCCACCGCTGGCCGCACGACGCCTGCCTGCTGCGGGCACTGGTCGCCCCTGGAGAGGACGACATCGGCCCAGCGATGGAGCGCTACGCCCGGGTGGGCGGATACGCCCCGGCACCCGCCGGCATCGACCGGCCACTCGCGCATGAGGCAATCCACGGCGAGATGTCCGCCATGCTTCGCCCGGTGCGGCCCGCCGAGTCCCTGACCTGCCTGGACGTCCACATAACGCAGGTCGCCCGCTACATCGACGGCTTCTTCGGGTTCGATCAATGGTTCCTTTTCGATACCCAGTGGGCCGCAACCCACCCAGACCTGGCCCGCTCGCTGCTGCGCTACGCCACCTACTGGGACCCATACGCAGTCTAGAAACTCGTCGACGACACCCCAGAGCCGGACAACCAGCGGCAACTCACTCAGAAGTACGCGAGCGGCGCACCTCCGTGGCGCTGCCCCGGTTCACTTCCATACCCAGGGAAAGGAGCCTGCCGGGAGCCTGGGGTACGCGCTCCACCTACTTTGGGCGGCCGAGCCCGGTCAGCGACAACGCACTCCTCTGCCGCAGATCGGTTGTGCGTTACGCCTGGGGCGCTTGTGTCCTTGCGACGTAGACGGTGTTGGTCGCGATCCGTTTTTGGAAGGGGTTATGGAATTCGACGATATGCGCTTGTGACTCGTAGAAAACCTGGGCGAGTACGGCGTTGAAGCGCTCGTCCGGCGGGTCGTTGGACCATAGGGCGAACACACCGCCAGGGTGGAGGCGGCCGGTGAACTCGTGCAGGCCACCGGGCTTGTAGAAGGGCGCGTGAGCCGGGTCGAGCACATGGCGTGGCGAGTGATCGATGTCAACGATGATGGCGTGAAAGCGCCGTCCCGGAATGCCCGGATCGAAGCCCTGGGGATCGGTGGCGAGGGAGAAGAAATCTGCCGAGAGGAAGCGGCAACGAGGATCAGACGTCAGGTCTGCGCCCAGGGGCACCAGATGCCGTTGGTGCCATTCGATCACTTCGTCGAGTGCTTCCACGACGGTGAGCGAGCGCACACGCGGGTCTTCCAGCACGGCGTGGGCGGTGTACCCGAGGCCGAGCCCGCCCACGACCACGTCGAGGGCGGTGTCCGGCAGCGGCTCCAGGCCGAGTCGGGCCAGCGCGATCTCTCCCGCCGTGAACTGACTGGACATGAGGAAGTCATCGTCGAGCTTGACCTCGTAGACCTCGGTGCCCGAAGCCGGGTCTCGCCGACGCCGCAGGCTGATGGCCCCCTTGGCCGTCTGACGCCAGTCGATCTCCTCGAAACGCGCGCTCACGCACCCCTCCGTTCTCCTCTGTCGCACCGGCGGATTCCATGGACGTCCGAGTCGCCGCGCGGTCACGACCCCCGGAACGACCCTGGTCAGGTCCGGGAGCCCCTGACGCTACTCTCTCGCGGAGTCAGGGACGGCACCGCAGGCTAAGCCGACGGCTGATGTCGGGACTTCCTTCGTTAGCTGCTGGGCACGCCGCCCGGTTCCGGGCCCGTCGATAAGAATGTCCTGCGATTGGCGACGCTCGCCTACCGTCCGGACGGCCTGGACGGAGCCGAACTCGACGTCGACTTCGTCCTGCACGGTTCCGCCGACGATCAGACCGCGGGCCCTGCCGCCGCATGGGCCACGACCTGCACCAGGGGCGACGCCGTCGGCATCCTGGACGAGGGCATCAGACACTGCCCGCCCAGTTGCGCCGCCACTGGGTGATAGTCGGCGTGCCCATAAACAACATCATGTTCTGCGGCTACGGGCGCAACGGTCGCAGCCACGCAGATGGCGGGGGCGGGACCAGGTGATCCTGCCCCCAGCAGCATGAAAGCGGGGACTGCGCCTGCCTCCGAACGCTCTCATGGCCGGTTGGACGGGCTAGTCGGGGTGTGGGCGGAGGCGGGGCAGGACGTCCGGCAGAGTCTGGTGGCCTGTGTGTAGTTCGGGGGTGGGGGCTACGAAGAGCAGGATCGATGTCACGCCGGGCTGGATGAAGCGGGCGATCTGGCGGCGGCACTCGTCCAGGGAGCCGTGGATCCATAGTGCGTCGACGATGTCGTCGGGTAGGGCGAGGCCCGCCGCTCGGGCGTCGCCGGAGTCGTACAGGGTGCGGGACTCGGTGAGGCTTCCCGCCCGCACGAGATCGCGGCGCTGCTCGGCGTCGCCGCCCGCAGGACGCGCCCTTGCGGGCTTCTGCGTGCGGCGCGGTACCCGTCCTTCCCAGGTCAGGGCAGACGATTTGCTGCTGGACGAATTCCAGACCCTGCTGTCGGGGACCCCCGGCGTGGAGCTGGAATGGCCCCGGTACCAGGCGCTCGCCCCACGCCACCGGTTCGGGTCCCGACCGGTCCCGGACGTCCGCGTGGGAGCCCGTCCAGCAGCGCACGTCCGGCAGGTGCCCGCACCGAGCGAGCGGACCGCGTGATGCCGGCGGCGCCCCTGCCGCCCTCCTGGCCCGGCGCGGCGGCGTGGCCGGTCTCGCGGCCGCGGTGCGTCGCGGCGAGGTCGCGGCAGAGGAGCCGGTGCGAGCCGCGCGCGAGCGGATCGCGGAGCTCGACCCGTCGCTGCATGCGTTCACGCAGGTGCTCGACACGTCCGGGCCTGTGGCCGGCGGTGGGTCCGGGCGCGAGCCGGCGGGGGTGCCGGTCGCCGTGAAGGACAACATCGACGTCGTCGGCACGGTCACTACGCTCGGCCGCCCCGTGGGCGAGCGCTCGCCGGCCGCGCGCGACGCCGAGTCGGTCGCCCGGCTCCGCGCGGCCGGGGCGGTCATCGCCGGCAAGACGAACATGCCCGAGCTGGCCAGCCTGGCCGTGACCGTCAACGCCCACTACGGCGACGCGCGCAACCCGTGGGACCCGGACCGGACGGCCGGAGGGTCGAGCGGCGGGTCAGCCGTCGCGGTCGCGTCCGGCATGGCCGCCGCCGCGCTGGCCACCGACACCGGCGGGTCGGCGCTCATCCCGGCGGCGCTCACCGGCACCTGCGGGTTCCGGCCCACCTACGGGCGGATCGGCCTCGACGGGGTCGCACCGAGCTTCGTCCGCACCAGGTTCAGCGAGCAGCGAGGCGACCGGCGGATGCTCGACGACTACGCGACCGAGTTCGCGCCGCTACCCCGATGGGTGAGCTGATCCGCCCGGAGGACGTCGCGAACGCGGTCGCCTTCCTGGTCTCCGACCAGTCCGCCCGCATCACCGGCGAGGTCATCCACGTCTGCGCCGGCTCCCACCTTCCCCTCTTCCTCACGTGAACCCGGCGGGCTCGGAGCTGCTCCACACAGGATGGCGGTGGTGAGGCGGCCCCGGGATCACTCGCTCGCCGAACGCGGCCCTGGTGATCGGTGCCCACTCCCGCCAGACGCGGAGTCGTTCGGCGTATATCGCCTCAATCTCCGGGAGTGTGTGCCCGAGGACGATCCGCCGGGGAGGATTCTCGGCGTCGGCGATCGTCAGTATCGCGTCAGTGGTCGCTTTCGGGTCCCCAAGGATCCACTCCTTGGCCGTCGCGTCGCGGACCTCGTCATAATCAGGGTGCTGGTCGGTGGTCCGCATGCTCCTGCTACCGGCGAACTCCGTGGCATACGGGCCGGGCTCGACCGCGATCACGTGGATCCCGAACGAGGCGACTTCCTGGGCGAGTGACTCGCACAGGCCCTCCACCGCCCACTTGGAGGCGTGATAGGCGCCGATGCCGGGATATGCGCGGACGCCGCCCTCGCTGGTCACCTGCAAGATGCGGCCGGAACGCCGCGCCCGCAGCACAGGAAGCACCGCCTGAGTCACCCAGACGGTGCCGAAGAAGTTGGTCTCCATCTGCTGGCGCAGCTCATCCTCAGTGAGTTCCTCGACCATGCCGAAGAGCCCGTAACCGGCATTGTTGACGACAACATCGATGCGACCGAACCGCTCGACGGCGTGCTCGACCGCGTCGGCCACGGCAGGACGGTCGGTGATGTCGAGGCGTAGCGGCAGGACCGCGTCGCCGAACCGCTCCGCCAGCGGCTCGAGCGCGGTGACGTCACGGGCCGTCGCAGCGACTCGGTCGCCGCGCCTCAGCGCGGCCTCCGTCCAGAGACGACCAAAGCCCCGGGAGGCGCCTGTGACGAACCAGATCTTCTCGGAAGCGGACAACCGCCTCTCCTCTCATGAAGGTGTCTTCGCTCCTCGAGCATCACGGCGGCTCAGGCATTCCACAAGCGACGATGAATCATAGGAAAGATGCGTAACCCGCATAGGTAACGTGGAGCCCATGGCCGAGTTCACCATCCCCGCACTGCGGGTCGTGCACGCCGTCGTCGGGAGCGGGTCTTTCACCGCGGCGGCTGAACTCCTCGGATACACCCAATCGGCGATCTCGCGGCAGGTGGCGGCAGCGGAGTCGGCTGCGGGAATGCCCCTGTTCGTGCGCAAGGCCCGTGGAGTGGTGGCGACCCGTGCCGGCGAGGCGGTGGCACGACGGGCTGCTCTGGTGCTGGCCGAGCTCGACGCGACAGACCGCGAGCTGGCCATGCTCTCCGACACGCTCGCCGAGCAGGTGACCGTGGGCGCGTTCCCGACCGCGACCTGGTCGCTCGTCCCGAGGATGGTGGCGGCGCTCAGAAGCGAGCACCCTGCGCTGGCCGTCGAACTGCACGAGGCATCCACGCCTGCTCTGGTACGTCAGGTGCGTGCCGGAGGGGTCGACGTCGCTGTGATCGCCGTCGGTCAGGACCTGCCCGACTACGACCTGCACGGCCTCAGAGGCGAGCGCCTGACGACCGGCGGCAAGGGCGTCGTCGCCGTGCCGCGAGGCCACCGCTTGGCCGCCCGGTCGCAGGTCACCGTCGACGACCTGGCCGGCGAGTCCTGGATCGCCGGGGCGGGCCTGCGAGGCGACCCGCAGTTCGGTGCCTGGCCGACGTTGCAGCAGCCCCGCATCGCCCATCGCATCCGTGACTGGAACGCCAGGCTCGGCTTCGTCGCCGCCGGGCTGGGCATCACGACGGTTCCCCAGATCGCTGTTCCGGGCTTGCCCGCCGAGGTCGTCACCGTCGAAGTCAAGGACCCCACGTGGTCCGGACGGTCCACCCTGGTCGTGACCAAGCCCGAGCCGACCGGAGGACAACGCGCCGTGGTGGCCGCACTACGCGACGCGGCCACGCGCTGAGATCGGGGCGTTGCGCGCGGTTCGCGGAGGTCAGCGTGCCGGGCCGCCCCTGGCAGGTGGCCCTGCTCGGGGACCGGGAGCACCACACGCCGCAGGGGCTCCTCGACGGATCACCCGCCCTCGGCACGGCGGCCGCGATCGACGGCGAGCCCGTCTCATCGGTCAAGTCGGTCACGCCGCGACATCGGGGGGACGTTCACCGATCTCGTCCTGCATGACGAGTCACGTCAGATCACCCGTACCGGCAAGCTGCTCACCACTCCCGACGACCCCGGGCGGGGAGTCCTGGACGGCATCCAGCGCCTCCTGCAGGAGTCCGCGATCGGGTGGGGCGATGTCGCGACGATCGTCCACGGCACCACTCTGATCACCAACACCGTCCTGGAGAGGACCGGCGCCGAGATCGGGCTCATCACCACCGAGGGATTCCGCGATGTGCTCGAAATGGGGCGCGAGATCCGGTTCGACACCGAGAACCTCTTCGCCCGTCCCGCGCCCGTCCTCGTGCCCCGGGGAGGAGGCGAGTGGGGCGCGGATCGCCCCTCATGCATCTCCTTCCATGTGCCGGCGGCGTTGCTCATTGAGGATGCGGTGGCGCTCCGTCGTCGCGTCGCCTGCTTTCAGCACTACCGGGTCCGGCACCCCTGGGCAGGCATATCCGGCTTCCCGGATGGTCAGGTAGAGGTCGGGCTCCGGGGCGATTCCATAGGTCTCCAGGTAGTACTCGGCTCCGTCGCTCCACACCCAACGGCCGTCGGTACGCGTGCTCATGGGTACCACCTGCTGCTTCGACGGGTCGAAAAGATCGGTCGCGAAGCCGGGTATGAGCATGACCGGCGCGCCTCCGCGCAGGTAGCCCAGAATCCTTTGCCGCTCCTGCGGATCGTCGATCCGGCTGCGCTCCGGAGCAAGGATCCCTTGGCCGTCCTCGTCGATGCCGTCCACCAGTCGCGCGAATCGGAATCCATCGATCTCCGGGGGCGCGACCCCTCGGAAGGTGCGAGAGGGGTCGCTCCCGCTTCTCTCCGACCTGGCCGAGCGGGTGTCGGCGGCTTGGTTCACGGCTCCAGGAAGGATCTTCTCCATGATCTCGCGTACCCGGCCGAAGAGACTCACGGGAATCTGGAATTCTGACGCACTGTCCGGGTTTATCACCAGCCCGATGTCGGGATGGCGCCAGCCTTCCACCAGATGCCAGAAGCGGCGCGTGACGGCGGCTGTGGGATCGACGTCCGGACCGGCCATTACAGCAGCGCGCTCGGCCGAGGTGTACGCGCGTACAAGGCCGTTGTTCCCGCGGTGTGCGACGATGAAGTCGCGCTGCGGTCCCTTGACGGGGAGCCAGACCTTCATGGCCAGCAATTCTCTGACGCATTGCACGTAGTCCTCGTCCTGACGTGCTTCTATATAACGCGCTTCCTGTGGGTTCTCGCTATCGGTACGGAGGGCTATGCGGCCTGAAGGCCTTATGTCGGGGAGCAATTCAGCGGTCCACCACGTCATATCGGTGAAGACGTGCAGCGTATTGCGGTGCTCGTGCCAGGAAAACGCGCCGAGTTCAGCGTTGTCGGGGAGGCTCAGCCGGTATTGAGGGCCCGGCCGTGGCGACGTATCGGCGAGGTCGACGACCGTGAGGAGGTCATGCTCCCCGCGCCACCCGCCTACCAGCACAACCGCTGGGCCTATCGGCACCGCCGTGCCGCCTGACGTGTCGTCCAGCGCCCATCCCTCAAGACGGCCGGCCTCCTCGAATCGGACGACCAAGTCCTCGCGCCTGTTGTGGTAGGTCACCCAGGCGGTCGTTCCCACCAGGGTGAAGCGACAGGCCTCGACTGGAAGAGGCCATGCGGTTCCCACGGGGAACCTCCGATCGATCGCCAGACCGTCGGTGAATCGGACCAGGCCCCGCCGTCCGATCGGTTCTGGCCCTTCCGAACCGCCCCAGCCGAGGTCCCCGTTAATTCCCTGGTCGCTGTAGCCGACCCAGATGCCATCGCCGACATCGGTACGGACGCGCTCGATACCGTCGCCGAGTGTCCCTGCCGCCAACAGGTGCCCCTGCATGTCGTAGATGGCCGCATTGTGCTCCGAGCCTTCACTGCCGCGATGTCGGCAGCGTGCGCCGACCACGAGGACCCGGTCGCCGGAGAGCACCTGCACCAGTGGCACAGCCAGGTCCGTCTGCAGGGGGATGACGATCGGCTTCCGTCCGTACCGGACGAACCGCGCGGTGACCGGCCGGGGCATTCTCGTCCGCGGTGCGCGCACGCCGTTCGCCTGGACCTCCTTGGCGAGCAGTTCCTCGCGTTCTGCGGGCTGCGCCCACAGGGCTACCGCGTCGCCCAGCGGTGAAACGGAGACGTCGACAAGCACGTCACCGTCCATGGGCGGTTCAAGTTCCCCGCGATGCCGCAGATCCACGGTCGGCAGTTCGAGGATTTCTTCACGGCGCGCTTGTGTCTCCGCTGCTCGCCTTTCGTGCATGATGGTGCCTCTAACCTTGCATTCTCGATTTTCCTCGGGTCGCGCCCGACGTCCCGCGCCACGTCGTGAGTACCTCACGCGCCTGCTCGTCGGCCACCGCCGCCGAACTCGAACAACGCTGGCGTGCCCCTGCAGCACATCACCCTCAACTCCAGCCGGACCGGTGACATCGTCTGCGCGGCCCTCACTCAGAGCCAGCCGGCAGAGACTGCGGAGGCACCGGCGGCCAGTGCGATGAGCACAAGCTCGGCGATGAAGACGCGGCCGGGGATCGCGGAATCACCCGCCTCCGACGCGTTGGCTTCGCGGGGGCGTCGGAAAGACAGTGCGGCGGCGACAACACATCCGAGTAGGACGAGTACGCCGGTCCCAACGGCCGCGACCAGGGTGAGATCGAGGACGATCACACTCGTCCCCGGGCGGCCGTACACCCGGCCGCCAAATGCTTTCGCCTCACCGACGAACTTCGGATCTCCCTCCGAAGTGCGGTCGATGTCGTCAGAGCTCGCGTACAGAGTGCCACTGCGCGTCTGCCCATCGGCCGTCCAGGTCGCGCCTTCGCACTTGCCGGTGCTCCTGCCCACGTTCCCACCTCTGACGAGGGTCTCGACCTCGCAGGAGCTGTTTATTTCGACCGCGGCGGGTGCCCCGAACGCATAGGCAGCTCCCCACCCCATCGGTCTGTTCGCACCGGGGAGAAGGAAGACGAAGACCGCCAACGCCACCCCGATGACAGTCAGGTTGCGCCCGGTCAGTCCGAGCAAACCTTCAAAGTCCCGCCCTTGTCGCATCGCATTCCCTCGCGCGTGTCCGGCATGGGCCGTTCCAGCCCTGTTCCCGGCGCGGCCAGAGGTGGTGAGGTTCAACTCAACGCCGGGCCGACCAGGCGCTCTCGGGTCGGCGTGCTGCGCAAGCCCCCTGGTCCCGCCGCTGTCCGGAGAGATGTGGCCACAGTCTGCTCGTGCGACAGCACGGCCGCGAGCGATTTCGGTCCAGACCGAAATGGTCAGTCCCACTGGGGAGGCGGCGGGAGTTCGCCGTGCAGCAGCGCCGTGCCGAGTGGTGTGAGCGTATGGACCACGTAACCGCCGACCCGCTGGCTGTGCGCCAGATCGGCGTCCCTGAGCACACCGATGTGCTCGCTCGCCGACGCCGGCGAGATGCCGAGCCGCCGCGCCAGTTCGCCGGTTGTCGCCGTGGTCTCCAATGCGGCCAGCACACGGGCGCGCGTACGGCCGAGCAGCGCGGTGAGAGCCTGGGGCGTACGGGCCCGGGTGACGGTGGGGGCCCATGACGTCGGGCGTTCGACCGGGTAGACCAAGGTCGGCGGCAACTCCGGGTCCGCCAAGGACACGGGGATGCGCCAGCAGAAATGCGAGGGGATCAGGCGCAGACCCCGGCCGTTCAGATGGAGTTCCAGGGGCATCGGATAGCGCACATGCAGGACGGGCGGTCGCCAGTCCATCATCGGCCGGAAGGAGTCGAGCAGCCCATGGACGCCCCCGTCGCGGAGCGCACGAGCACGAATGGCTCGATCGGTCTCGGTGGTGATCGCGGGCTCGGCCCAGCCGGGCTCGATGATCGTGCGAAAGACCACCCGGAACGCCTCCGCGACGTCCTCCAACCGCTGCTCGTCGGTGGCCAACCGCTCGCACCAGGTGGGCAGCCGGCGCCTCTGGGCCGCTCGCGCCAGTTCGTACTTCAACCTTCGCTGCGGCGTTGACCGCAGGGCCTCCAGTCCGGCCTCAAGCCCGTCGGCCGACTCGGAAGGGGTGAGGAAGTCCGGCCAGTAACTGGCCTGTGCCGGGGCGAGACCGGACAGCATCCGCGCCGCACCCTGGAGGCCCTGCTCCCTCAACGCCTCCCGGGCATGGCGCCGCCAGGGCGCGAAGACCGGCAGGCCGGGACCTGGCGCGGTCAGTTGATGCAGCCCGAGCAACGTTTCCCACAAGGGGTCCAGCATCGTGGCCACGTGAACGCGCGCGAGGTCCCGATCCGTGAAATGAACACGCAGCACTTCACCCTCCGAATGCCCTGCCGCGGCGACGACGCTAGTGAACGAGGTCGCGACCTGGAATGAGTCGCGGCGCCCGGAGTCCTATTGGACGTGCACGCGGTGTAGGTGGTTCGGCGACCGCGACGTCGGAGATCTCCACCGGCCCGATCCTTCAACCGACCGCATCGGGATGAACAGGTGGCCAGAAAGCTGTTTCAGTTCGGGATGGGCCTGCGGCCGGGGAGTTCGATGCTTGCCAGGGCGGTTGCGAGGACCGCTGCGGCGGTGTAATCGTCGGCCGGTTCGATGCTCTGCCAGGCGCCGATCCGGTCGGCGTACCGGCTGCCCTGTCCGTCGTACTGGGTGAAACCGGTGACCGCGCAGGGCCGCATGCCGTCGAGCACGTCCGTGTCCCGGAAGGCCGCGGCGGAGTTGGGGCCGTTGACGACGGCGCCCTCAAGGACGACACCCTCGGTCAGGTTGGCGACCTGGTGCTGGGGGCAGCGTGGATAGGTGGTCCCGGCGCCGATGACGAACGACGATCCCCACGCGTTCGCGCCGAGGGCCCAGCCGCGCTGGCCGGTGCCGATCGCGTCGTAGGACGTGTCGCCGCTCACCCGGCGGTAGAGCAGGGCCGTGCTGGCCAGGCCGAAGCTGGTCGCGGCCGAGTCGGAGACGGTCGGCTCCGCGGCCGCCCCGAACGGATCGCGGGCGGCCCTCGCGGCGGCGGCGTCCAGCCGGTGCTTCAGGGCCGCGACCAGCTCGTCCCGGTCGATGCCGACACCGGCGGCGCCCTGGTCGAGGGCTTCGATCAGGTCGGTGTGGGCCAGCACGCTGACATCGCCGAGGCCCAAAGGCGCCTGACCGTCTGATTTGAGGGCGGCGGCGGCCCAGCGCGCCGCCTGGCGGAGCCAGCCGTCGGCCCGGCGGTCGCCGAGGGCCCGCGCCGCCCGGGCCAGTTCCACCGCTCCGAACTCCAGGTCGTCCGCCCAGGTCTCCTCGGGGTAGAACTCGCGCGGGAAGGTGGTGACGAGGCCGTCGCCGGGGGCGGTGTCCGCGCGGGCATAGATGCCCGCCGCCCGTTCCAGTGCCCGGCGGGCGGCCCCGGGATCGTCCCGGGCGTGGGTCTGCGCCGCGAGCGCGAACGCGGCGGCGACGCGGCCGGCGAGGTTCGGGCTGATCGGCTCACCGGGGGCGGCCGCACGGAAGGCGGGGCGGTACCGCAGCAGGTAGCCGGGGTCGTCACGCCCGACGCGCCGCATGTCGTCGCTTTCCGGCAGCCGCCAGACGTCGTGGTCGGACAGGTATCCGGCACCGCTGATGCCGATGCCGACCTGGGCGTACAGGGCACCGGTCCGCTGGTCCCACATCTTGTCCAGCCACTTCAGGCCGTGGTCGGCCTCGGCGGCCAGCTCCGGCTCGGACGGGACCGCACGGTAGGCGTAGTAGAGAACGGCGGTGGAGTAGGACGCGGTGTGCGTGAACTTCAGGAAATCGCCCGCGTCCGCCCAGCCACCGGACACGTCGACGGTCGCGGCGCCGGGCACGGAAACGAGCCCGCTCACCATTTCACCGTTGCGATAGCGGGGCGGCTGGTAAACGGTGGCCGCGCGGTCTGCCAGATGGGACGGCCGGCGGCCGAGCACCGTCGGAACGACGTCGGGGCCGTCCCGCTGCGCCTGGAAGAACCGCAGCAGCCGGGGCAGCAGCGGCCCCAGCACCTCCGCGGCCGGGCCGACCCGGAACCAGGGGGAGTGCGCCCGCACGTCCGGGCCGCTGACCGCCACGCGATAGGTGCCCCGATCCGTCAGCCGGGTGAGGTCCAGGACGCGCACGGACGGGAAGGCCGCGTTCCATGAGCCGGTGCGTCGTCCGGGGGCCCCGGTGAGGACGGTCTGGCCCCCGGCGTTCTCGACCTTGAAGCGGATCCGCCCGGTCGGCCCCGCCGTCATCAGATAGGCCCGCTTGGATTCTTCCGGGAGGTAGCCGACCTGGTCGAGACGTATCCGGGCGCCCCGGTCCGGCCCCGGTGCGGCGGGCGGGGCCGGCGGGGCCGAGTACCGCGGGCGCGGGCCCGGCGGGCCCGCGCCGTCCGAGGTGTGGCAGGACGGTACGGCGAGGAGGGCCGCCCCGCCCAGGATGAGCGGAACGGACCTGCCGCGGTTCGCCATCGGAGGTGTCACGAACGGTTCTGGCCGCTGACGAGGGCGTCCAGGCCGCCGGTGCGCTGCAGCTTGTGCCAGCCGAGCCGGATGCCGCCGACCGCGGTGATGATCGACTGGATCAGGACCGCGTACATGAGCTGCCGGTAGACGAACTGCTGGACGGGCAGGGCCCACAGGACGCGCGCCTTCTCGCGGTCCAGACGGAAGGCGTAGCAGGCGCCCGCCAGCTGGACGCCGAGGACCGCACCCCAGACCGCGGCCGTCTTGACCGGGTCGAGGAACAGGATCCCGTAGAGGAGCAGGACGTCCACGAGCGGCGCGAGCAGCGGCAGCATCACCTGGAAGAGCGCGAGATGCGCCAGGCCCCAGCGCCCGAACCGGCCGGACGGGCCGCGTTCGAACACCGCGCGCCGGTGCTTCCACATCGCCTGCATCGTCCCGTACGACCAGCGGTACCGCTGCCGCCACAGCTGGCCGATCGTGGAGGGCGCCTCGGTGTAGGCGATCGCGGACGGCTCGCACACCACCCGCCATCCGGCGCGCACGAGCTCGATGGTCAGGTCGGTGTCCTCGGCGAGGGTGGCGTCGCTGACCCCGCCCACCTGGTGCAGGGCCGACCGGCGGAACGCCCCGACCGCGCCCGGCACGGTCGGCATGCAGCGCAGCAGGTCGTACACGCGGCGGTCGATGTTGGAACCGATGACGTACTCGATGTGCTGCCACCGGCCGAGCATGGAGTTCCTGTTGGCGATCTTGGCGTTGCCGGCCACCGCGCCGACCCGCCGGTCGGCGAACGGCTGGACGAGCCTGCGCACGGTGTCGCGGGTGAACACGGTGTCGCCGTCCATCATCACGACCAGGTCGCAGCGGGCCGCAGCGATCCCGGCGTTGAGTGCGGACGGCTTGCCGCCGTTCGGTTTCCGGATGACCCGGACGCCCGGAAGGGCGAGCGACTCGGCGACGTCGGCGGTGCCGTCCGTGGAGCCGTCGTCCACGACGATCACCTCGACGGGATGGGTGCCGCGGACCAGAGACCGGATCGTGTCGGCGATGCACTCCTTCTCGTTGTAGGCGGGGACGACCACGGTCACGGGTTCGGTCACGGGCGGCCCCCATGACCAGCGCGACGGCCGCCGGGTGCGTGCGTGCCGCCGGGCCACCACGACCATGAGCAGCAGCCGCACGACCATCAGCACCCCCACCGCCAGCAGGATCAGGGCGAGGACGGAGACGACGGCGCCCGCGACCCTGACGATGCCGACCAGGAGGACGCCGCGCCAGTGCTGGCCGCGCGCGGCGGGCGGGTTCGCCTGCGACTCGCCGATGACCTCCGCGGTGGTCGCGAAGCGGTAGCCCTGCGCGCGCAGCCGCGGGATCAGCCGGTCCAGCGCGGCGACGGTCCGGGACCGGTCACCGCCCGCGTCGTGCATCAGGATGACCTCGCCGCGGTGGCCGGACGGGGTGGAGTTGGCGACGATCTGGCTCACCGGGGGACGCTGCCAGTCCTTGGAGTCCAGCGTGGTGAGGACCGTGGTGTAGCCGTCTTCGCTGAGGCCCTGCAGCACCCCCCACTGGTTGTCGTCGACCGCCTCCGCCGTGGAGGAGTAGGGCGGCCGCGCGAGCGAGCTGGTCACGCCCGTCGCTCCCGCGAGCGCGAGCTGGCTCTGCGACAGCTCCATGCCGAACCGCCAGCCGGGCACCGTGGAGAGGTCGGAGTGCGTGAACGTGTGCAGCCCGATCTCGTGGCCCGACCTGTGCATGCGGTCGACGATGTCAGGGTGCTCGGTCACCTTGGAGCCGACGACGAAGAACGAGGCGTGCACCTTGTGCCGGTCGAGCACATCGAGGATCTTCGGAGTCCACTCGGGGTTGGGGCCGTCGTCGAAGGTGAGGATGACGGTCCGGTCCGGTACGCGGAACTGCCATCGCTTCGCGCCGGCGCCGATGACGGGCCCGCCCGTCCGGACGTTCTGCGGGACCGTCGCCGCGTCGCCGGGCGCGGCCGCGTTCCCGTCCGCGCCGAACTCGGCGTTCACCAGGCCGTGGGCGAACAGCACGCAGGCGAAGGCCAGGGACGCCATCACCGTCAGCAGCCATCGTGGACGCAGGAGCGCGAGGACCGCCGCCTTCACCCCTGGGCTCCGGCCGCGGGCGCGGCGGCGGGCGTGGTCGGGACGCTCCCGGCGACGGAGGGCGTGGCGGCGGCCGCCTGCGGTTCCGCTCCGGTGTTGTCGCGCCGCTCGTCCGCGCCGGCGGGCTCGCCGGTCTCCGGTGGGTTCGCGGGCGGGTTCGGCGGGTCCGCCGGCGGAGCGGCCGGGGGCGCGGCCGGCGGGGTGTCGCCCGACCGGCTCGGCGTCGTGGCCGGCGCTTTGGTCGGGGCCTGCGGCGCGGTGCGCCGCCCATCGGGTGCCGTCGGGGCCGGTACGGCCCCGGAGGGCGCGCTGCCGGACGCCCGGGGCGCCGCCGGCGGAGCTTCGGGCGTCGGGACGGGCCAGGAGGGCCGCGGCGGCCGAAACGCCCCGGGTCCGTCCTCGGCGGCCGGCGGCCGGTGCTTGGAACTCGGCGTGACCTTGGTCTCGCCGCTCCCGCCCATTCTCGGCAGCAGCGTCTGCGGGCTGACCGGTCCGCCCATCAGGCTGATGCCGATCATGATCGAGTAGCCCCCGCACAGGGCCGCGGCCGCATAGCCGAACCGGCGCAGGCGCCTGCGGCGGCGCCCGGTCACATCCACGAAGACCGGCGAAGCGGAACGGTCCCTCGAATCGATCACTTCTTGCTTGTCGGGCATTTAGCTACTCCCCAGGAAACAATTCCCCCTGTGCTGAAACCTAGCAGCAGAACCCCATTCGAATCGTCAATGACGGTCAGCGTCCCCGGCGGCCTCGCGCGTTCGGGGTGCTTTCGATCAACGGCCACTTTCGGACGACCGTTGTCGGTAAACTTCGTCTTGATCAATGAATCTCCGCAGGTCAGAGCTTTGCTGCGGCGACGCTTCGGACATAACCGAACTTAGGGACGTTCTTCTTCCGGAGTAATAAAGAGGGGATTTTCGAAGATCCATTAACGGCATTTCTCGTTCCGCTTCCTCTGGGGGTGGTGGCCGGAATGGGTCAAGGTCCCGTGAACGTTTAGAAGCGGATTCCAATAAAGTGCCGCATCATCGTGCGCTGCAGCACGGTCGCCCCGGGCTCTCGAACCGCCCGCTGGGGAACTCAGGCCATGAGCCCGGACGCCGTCCGTGTGCTGGTCGACGTGGGCGGGATTCAGGGCCGAAAGTCCTTCGCATCAGCGACCCACGCCTCTGAAAGACGCGTTCGCCGGCGACAAGGCTCGGATCCAGGAGGTGACGCAGATGGGCGTACGAGATGTGCTTGTCGGGTTCGACGCTTCACTGCCCGCTGAACGAGCGCTGCGCTGGGCGGCGACTGAGGCCTCTCTATGCGGTGATCGAGCGAACCGGCACGCCGGCGCTGGAGCTGGGCTGTGGAGATGGCGATCCGCTGCTTGAGTTGCGTCGACGCGGGTTGGAAGTCGAAGGCGTCGATTCCTCTGCTGACATGCTGGAACGCCTCCGTCGCCGGGTGCGTGAGGAAGGGATCAGCGTCACTGCTTTTCACCAGCGCATGGAGGCGCTGGATCTGCCACGGCGCTACCGGGCGATCTTTCTGGCCGGACCGACCTTCACCCTGCTACCCGACGCCGCGTTGGCGTGCCTGCACGGCATCCGCGCTCACCTGGCCGACCCGGTAGCTCCCATTAGGCGTCGGGGAAGTGCGTCAGGGCGTGTTCGATCTTGGCGACGCTGCGGTGCAGTTCCTTGGCGAGGTGGCCGATCCGTTCGTGGCCGAAGCGGGCCAGCGGTGCGGCGATCGACAGGGCGCCGACCGTGGTGCCGCTCCCGTCGTGCACGGCGGCGCCGATGGCGGCGACGCCGCGCTCGGTGGCCTCGATGTTGAGCGCGTGGCCGTGCGTGCGGATGTTGGCGAGTTCGCGCGTCAGCTTCGTCCACTCCGGGTCGGTCAGGTCGGGGTACAGCTCCCGCAGCTGTTCGACCGTGAGCTCGGCCAGCATGGCCTTGCCGCCCGAGGCCAGATGCGCGGGGAGGATCGTGCCTCGGCGATCCCCGACCTGGAGGACCTGCGATGACTCCACGCTCGACACAAAACGCACCTCCGTGCCCGTCCGCACGACGAGGTTGACGGTTTCCTGGACGCGTCCGCACAGCGTCTCCATGTGCGGGGTGGCCAGCCTCCGCAACTCCCGCAGCGTCGAGCCGTGCGTGCCGGCCGGGGTGGAGGACAGGAACGGCCCCGGGAGGTAGGAGTGACTCTCGTCCTGGATCGCGAAGTCGCGGTAGACGAGCATGGCGAGAAGCCGGTGCGCCGTAGAACGTGCGATGTCCAGCTCGCGGGCCACGTCACTGACCTTGAGGCTGCCCTGGTCGCGCAGCATGTGAAGGATCAGCAGGGCGTTGTCGACGGACCCCAGCGCATAGGTCGGCTTCTCCTTCATGTTCTTCATAGGAGAATGCTAGTCCACCTTGCGGAATCTGCCCGTCACAGCCAAGGGCCGAGGCCCGGGGGCTCGCGGGTGCGTCCGGTCAGCCACGCGGCCAGGGCGGCGGCCTGGCCCGCTGCCGCGTGCCTGGCCGCGGCCTCCGAGGCCAGACGGGTGTTGAACGCCTCGGGCAGGTCGGCGAAGGTCACACCGTGCTGCAGGTCGACCGCGTGCACCGCCATCTCCCTCGCCCGCATCCATGGGATCTCCTCGGCGGGGACGGTTCGCCCTTGGGCGGTCACCACGGATCTGTGCCACGCCTCCTCCGGCAGAGCGTCAGCGTCCTCCGCCAAGCGGATCGCCGACCCGTGGACGAGCGCGCGCAGCTCGTCCGCGGGCAGCGACGCCGCGGCCTCGATCTCGTCCGCCCGCTGCCGCGGACCGGCGTACATCCGGTTCTCGACACCGGTCGCGGCCCAGCTCAGCAGGCGGCGCAGCGCCTCGGCGTTGCCGTGGACGTGGGCGATGACATGCCGGCGCGTCCAGCCGTCCAGGGCGGTCGGCGCGGACAGTTCGTCGTCGGTGAGCCGGTCGACGGCGCCGAGGAACAGCCGGGTCCCCTCGTCCATCCAGGAGCGGGCGCTCACGGCGTCCTCGCCGTGTTCTCCAGACGGCCGATTCCTCCGATCTCGGTCACCACGGTCATGCCGTCGGTGAGGTAGCTGGGCGGCTTGCGGGCGTGGCCGACCCCGCCGGGCGTGCCGGTCGCGATGACGTCGCCCGGCCGAAGCGTGACGATGGTGGAGGCATACCGCACGAGGGCCACCGGGTCGAAGACCAGGTCTGACGTGTCGGCCTTCTGCATCACCTCCCCGTCGACGCGGCAGGTGAGCGGCAGGCCGGGGCGAACGCCGCCGGGCAGCTCGTCCGGTGTGACGAGGACGGGCCCGAGCGGCGTCGTGCCCTCGAACGTCTTGCCCTGCAGCCACTCCTTGGTGCGGAACTGCCAGTCCCGCATGGTGACGTCGTTCATGACGGTGAACCCGGCGATCGCCCGGGCCGCCTCGTCCTCGTCCGCCCGCCGGACGGAACGTCCGATCACCAGGGCCAGCTCGGCCTCCCAGTCGACGGCCGACGACTCGGGGGCGAGCTGGACGGCGTCCCGGGCGCCGATGAGGGCTTCGGGGAACTTGGCGAACAGGGTGGGGTGCTCGGGCAGGTCCCGTCCCATCTCCAGGATGTGGTTGCGGTAGTTGAGCCCGACGCACAGCACCTTTCCCGGACGCGGCACGACGGGCGCGAACGCGGCGTCGTCCACGGGGCGCGGATTCCCGGTCGCGGACGCGGCGACGCCGGCCCAGTCCTCCAGCGCCAGCAGCGCGCCGACATCGGGTGCGTCGAGGAGGACGCATCCGTCAGCGGAAATCCGCGCGGCGCGGGTTCCATCGTCCGTCCGGACGGTCGCGAGCCTCACTGCGCGTCCTCCTCTACCGTGTCGTTCTGGGCGCGGTGCTGGTGCAGCCGCTCGAAGATCGGAGTGTCGCTGAACCGGAACAGGTCCAGGCCGTGCTCGGTGGCGAGTGCTGACGGCTGCCAGGACGGCACGACGAACAGGTCGCCGCGCTCGACCGTCCAGGCGTGTTCCCCCACCGTGATGTGCCCGGCGCCGTCGAACACCTGGTAAACCGAGGAACCGACTTCGCGGGTCGTCGCGGTCTCCGTGCCGGGCGCCAGCCGGTGGAACTCGGCGCGCAGGGTGGGCATGACGTCGCCGCCCGTCGTGGGGTTGGTGTAGCGGACGGCGGCGTGTCCGGGTTCGACCGTTGCGCGGTGTCCCTCCGCCTCCAGTGCCAGCTGGTCCGCCAGCGCGCGGTCGGTGTGCTCCCACCGGTAGGCCAGAAGCGGCGTCGACGGCGCAGGACGCAGGTGGGTGAGCGGCCGCAGGCCGGGATGGCCCCACAGCCGCTCCGCCCGCGACCGCTCCGGCGCCTCCCGCGACTCGATCTCGTCGGGCCCGGGCTCGAAGAACGTGGACTCGGTGAGGTACTGGAACGGGATGTCCAGCCCGTCGATCCATGCCATGGGACGGTCGGTGACGTTGTGGTGGCCGTGCCAGTGCCAACCGGCCTGCGGGAGGAAGTCACCGCGGCGCATGGCGACGGGATCGCCGTTCACCACCGTCCACACGCCTTCCCCTTCGACGACGAACCGGAAGGCGTTCTGGGTGTGCCTGTGCACGGGGGCGTCCTCGCCCGGGTTGAGGTACTGGATCGCGGCCCACAGCGTCGGTGTCGCGAAGGGCCTGCCGCCGAGGCCGGGATTGGCGAGCGCGATCGCCCGGCGCTCGCCCCCGCGCCCGACCGGCACCAGCTCTCCGGCCCGCTCGGCCATCGGCAGCAACGCGTCCCACCGCCACCGGTGCGGAACCGCCTTCGACCTGGGGGAGGGCGGCATGAGAGCGCCGATCTCGGTCCAGAGCGGGACGAGCGACTCGGCCTCGAAGCCGCGGTACAGCGCCTCGAGCCGCGGGGTGCGGACCGGCTGGTCCTCGGCATCGGTCGCGACGATGGTCACCGGGGATCCTTCGGTGACGGTCATGGTTGGAGCCCTTCCGTGCGCGCTGCCAGGAGGCCCCAGAGTGCCGAGGATTCTGCAGTATGGACAAGAAGATTCTGTCATGAGGAACAACTCGACCCCAAGGGCAGGGCTCGGGTCGAGGTCTGGCCATCTCGCGCGTGACGGGTCTGGGAGGATCCAGGCCCGTCACACTCGGGGTCTCAGCATTCGCCGCGCCATTGGATCTTTGTGATGACGATCCAGTCCCCGAAGTTGATCTTGTATGTGCCCCGGGCCCGGATTGTAGTGCAGGCATTGGGTCCAGTTGTTCCCGCTGTAGGTCCAGTAGAGCTGGACGTGGTCGGCACCGGGGAAGGGCTTCCCGTTGTTGAAAACGGATCCGGATGTCCTGAGCACGCCGGTCCAGTCGCCTTCCTGCTTCCACACGTCACCGGTCTGATTGATCCCGCCGTAGACCCGCATTCTCCTTTCGAAGGTGCTCCTCGATTGGTGCAGGGTGAGTCATTCGGCCGGCGAGCCGCGAATATATCCAGCTCGCTCAGCGCACCGCCGTCGGCGCGTGTTGCGCCCACCAACCGCCTCACCGTCCCCCTTACTCATATGTGACCGGTAGTGTGGGGTGCAGCGCAATTCAAGCAACCCTCTGCTTCGTCCTTGCTTCACATCAGCTTCACAGCGTTAAGCCCACCGATACGGACCCGTCATTTTCCACTACCCCGTGCCCTTGGGCTGCTGGTGGCCGCCAGCGGGACTCTGGAGTCGGTGGTGGTGCCGACGCTCCCGCTGCTGCAGCGCGAACTGTCGATCAGCCCCGTCCAGGGGCGCTGCTGAGCGTCGCGATGCTCATCACTCGTGCGATCTTCGCGCCGGTCGGGGGCATCCTCGGTGACCGCTACGGCGGCAAGCGGGTGATGGTCCGGCTCATGGCGGCGGTCTCGGCCGGCGGCCTGGTGTCCGCGCTGGCGCCGAACCTGGCGGTGCTGCTGCTCGGGCAGGTCCTGCAGGCGCGATGGTGGGCGCGATGCCGCTGTCGTTATCCTCGTGCGCAAGCACCTCTCCTCGGGAGAGTCCCAGGTGGCGATCGGGGTGGTCAGCGATCCCACCTTCGCGATCATGTTGGCCGCCATGCACGATGCGGACGACGTGTTCTTCGACGGCGTCGGCCAGATCCGCATGCCCCGGTGGTTCCGCGGCAGGGGTCGCGCTGGTGGGCGACGCCGCGTACCTGGAGCAGCGCAACAACAGGCTGCGCAGCCTCAGCGCCATGCCCGCCGCGGGGAAGAGGCCGGCCCATTCGGCCCTCACCCTGCCCGACTTCGCGCCCGTGACGTGAGACCGCACGGTCTGCTCAGGATGGGGAGGTGCGGTACAGGTGCAGCAGGCCGCGGGTCACGGCGGCCGGCCATACCGTCGCGTGCTGCTCGCCGGGAATGACCTCGCTGCGCACGTCGATCTTCCCTTGGGCGCGCAGCCGCTCGGTGAAGGCGGCCAGGTCGGCGACCATGTCTAGTGCGGACAGCGCTTGGCGCATCGTGGCGGGCATGGCGGGCCAGCTCCGGCCGGGGCCGTCCTCCAGCTCGCCCACGGCGAGGTAGACGTCACTGGCCTCCCGGTCGGCGAAGCGCGCCCGGTCAGGATCGAGGAGCAGCCGGTCGTCCCACCACAGTGACGGGCTGACCGCCAGGAACTTGCGGAACCCCTCCGGGCGGCACACGAGTGCCCAGCAGGTGAACAGCCCGCCCAGGGAGAAACCCGCGACGCCCCGGTCGGACGGGTCGAGCCGGTGCGCCGCCTCCACATGGGGTGCGATCACCTCCCGGATCAGGCCGAGCATCGCGTCGGCGCGCCCGGTCCCGTACGGGGCCTCTCCGAGGTGGTATCCCGGTGCCGCGACCGTGGGCGTCAGGTCGCGCGGGCGCCGGGTGGACAGGCGGGTGCGGTCGTCGGTGGCCGGTGAGATGCCGACGACGGCCACGGGACGGAACTGCCCGAGCGAGAACGCCAGCATGTTCTGCGCGATCTGCGCGGTGGTCAGGAAGGTCAGGAAGCCGTCGAGCACGTACAGCACCGGGACGGGGGCGTGCTCCCCGCGCGTCGCGGCCGGTGGGACGGCCACCTCGACGCGCCACCGGTCGGTGGGTCCGTCGCCGGTGATGAGCGTGTACCGCACCGCGCCCGGCAGTTCCACCGGCCCGGCCGACCATCGCGCGGTCATGCGACCACCTCCGGTACTCATCATGGCGATCAGGGGACCGTCGGTGGAGGGGGCGTTACGGTCCGTTCACGTGGGGTTTCCGGACGGTGTGATCTGCGTAACCTTCGCCGTGATCTCCGCGGGAAGGCGTCTCCGGTATATTCCCAGGTAAATCGGTAGATTTTGTAGGAAAATCGCCTGCCCGCGGGTGTCTTCGCAGGTGGAGGCGGATTCTTGGGGGCTTCACAGGGGCCGGTGCCGTGTGCATCCTTGGGGACATGAACGCAGCGGAGGTCCTGGTGGCGAGGCGCCACGTCGACCTCCTTCGCGTGTGCAGCGCGTCCTGTTGAACCGCTCTTTCGCGCGCCGCGGCCTCTGACCGGCCCCTCTTCCTCTCACCCGCGCCCCCTCGGGGGCCGAATCCTGCCGCCTTCCTTCCGTTTCCCCCTGTCCGGAGGTGCCCTGTGTCCACCGACCTGCTTGATCCGCCCCGCTCGGCGATTCCCGTGGCGGCGCGGGTCTCGACCGCGTCCCGTTCCGGTGCCGTGCTGCTGTCGGTGCTGCGCCGGGCGCGCAAGGCCGGCGGGCTGGTCGCCGTCCTCGCGCTGTGGGAGATCGGCGCCCGCGCCGGCTGGCTGGGCAGCACGACGCCGCCGCTCAGCGACGTCGCCGTGCGCGGCTGGGAGATGCTCTCGTCGGGCGCGCTGTTCGAGAACCTGGGCGTCTCGCTCCTGCGGGTGCTGAAAGGCCTGGCGATCGGGCTGCCGACCGGCCTCGCCCTCGGCCTGCTCTCCGGGCTGTTCCGGATCAGCGAGGACATCGTCGACGCGCCCGTCCAGGCGCTCCGGATGCTTCCCCACCTCGCGCTCGTCCCGCTGTTCATCATCTGGTTCGGGATCGGCGAGACGTCCAAGGTCGGCCTGATCGCGGTCGGCACGGTGTTCCCGCTCTACATCAACGTGTTCCACGGCATCCGGGGCGTTGACGAGCGGCTGGTGGAGTCCGCCCGCACCTGCGGCCTCGGCCGGCTCGGGCTCGTCCGGAAGGTGATCCTGCCCGGCGCGCTCCCGCAGATCCTCGTCGGGCTGCGGCTGTCGCTCGGCGTCGCCTGGCTGACGCTCGTCGTCGTGGAGCAGTCGGCGACCGCCAGCGGCATCGGCTTCGTCATCAACCAGGCCACCCAGTTCCTGCAGATGGAGACGGTCTTCCTGGTTCTCGTCGTGTACGCGCTGCTCGGCGTTTCGACGGACCTGCTGGTGCGGCTCATCGAGCGGCGCGCGCTGGCCTGGCGGAAGGGCCTGGTGGCGCGATGACGACGACCGTGCAGAAAGGAGTGCACGTCCGCGGCCTTCGGCGGGTGTTCGGCGAGCGCGCCGTGCTGGACGGCGTCGACCTCGACATCGCCCCCGGCGAGTTCGTCGCGCTGCTCGGCGCGAGCGGCTCGGGGAAGAGCACGCTGCTGCGCGCCCTGGCCGGGCTGGACGGCGAGGGAAGCGGCGAGATCGGCGTCCCCGGCAGGCGCGCCGTCGTCTACCAGGAGCACCGCCTCCTTCCGTGGAGCCGGGTGTGGGACAACGTCGTCCTCGGCCTGCGGGGGCGCGGCCTGCGCGAGCGGGCCGAGGCGGCACTGGCCGAGGTCGGGCTCACGGCCCGCGCCGACGCGTGCCCGCTCACCCTGTCCGGCGGCGAGTCGCAGCGCGTCGCGCTGGCCCGGGCGCTGGTGCGCACGCTCGACCTGCTGCTGCTCGACGAGCCGTTCGGGGCGCTGGACGCGCTCACCCGGCTCAACGCGCAGGCGCTCGTCGCCGACCTGTGGGCCGAGCACCGGCCGGCGGTGCTGCTGGTCACCCATGACGTCGAGGAGGCGCTCCTGCTCGCCGACCGCGCGCTGCTGCTCGCGGGCGGCCGGATCGAGCGGGAGTACGCCGTCGACCTTCCCCGGCCGCGGTCGCTGGACGACCCGCGGTTCATCGCGCTGCGGCGCGACCTGCTGGACGGGCTCGGGGTCCGAACCGTCCTCCAGCCCCCACCCACCGCCATTCAACCGACGAGCTCCGCTCGACGAACCGTCGCCACTGCCAAGGAGGCATCATGACACTCCCTGTGTCAACCTCAGGAAGCGAGAGGCTCCATGAGCGCTGTTGCGGCGCCGTGTTTGGTGGGGTCGTAGGGGACGCTGTCGTGCCAGCAGCGCCAGATGACGCGGATCCAGGCGC
>NZ_JBDPLY010000051.1:0-31623 GCF_039871695.1 Actinomadura sp. B10D3 | reverse complement strand
ACGACAACATCGCCGCTGCCAACCGGCACCACGCCCGCGACCCGCAACGCACCGTCACACTGCTCCAGACCACATGAACGACAACCCCAGGTCACACCCTCTTTTCACGACTTTGCCGGGTCCCTGCTGGGACCCTGCTGAAGGGCGCTTCCTGCGGCGGCGGCGCCGGCCGCCTGAACACCGCCGCACGCATGACCGGGCTCCGCATGACCTCGGCGAGAACCTTCACCTTGTCACCCAGAGGCGGCGCCTCACCGACCAGCTGCTGCATCGTGTACAACGCGGTGTACACGTCCCCGCTGACATCAAGATGCCCGCCCACGTACGCACGAGCCAACCCAAGCGCATTCGGCGAATGCACCAGATATGACACCGCGGACGGCGAACCGCACCTCAATCCCAATTCCAGTACCGGGCCGCCCCATTCGAAACCCATCGAACGCCGAGAACGCCAATGGCACCTCAGACCCGACAAGCCGCTCGAACACCCTGGCCAGGGTCAAGAATCCTCCTCCAATATTAAGGCTTCAATGGAACGACCTCAATAGGCCTCGTCGTTCACACCAACCGAAAGTCCGATGGTGAATCATCAAATACTTCACCCTTTCCTGCCGCCCCAAGGCGGGCAGGAGAAAGAATTACCTGGCCAGCATAAGCCAATCCGCCGCCGAAGCCGAAGAGGAGTACGGGCGCGCCCGGTGGGATACGTTGTTGTTCGAGGAGCTTGGACAGTGCCAGGGGGATGCTGGCCGCCGAGGTGTTGCCCGATTCCTCGACATCGGTGGCCACGATCGCGTTGATCGCGCCGAGTTGGGCAGCGAGTTTCTCGATGATCCGCAGGTTCGCCTGATGGAAGACCACGGCGGCCAGATCGGCGGGTGGGATGCCGGCAAGGTCACAGGCAGCGCGTGCATGCCGGGCCATTTCGGTGACGGCCCATCGGAAGACCGTGGTCCCGTCCTGGGTGAAGCGCAGAGGGTTCCCCTCGATGAGGATCGCCCTGGCCTTTTCCGGGGCCGAACCCCACACCACCGGGCCGATGCCTTGACTCGCCGCAGGACCGACGACCGCGGCTCCCGCACCGTCGCCGACCAGCACACTGACCGATCGGTCGTCCCAATCCACGACATCACTGAGCTTGTCGGCCCCGATCACCAGCGCATGCCTGGCCGCCCCCGCCCGGATGCTGTGATCAGCGATCGCCAGCGCATGAGCAAAACCCGAACAGGCCGTGTTCACGTCGATGACCGCACAGTTGCGCAAGTGAAGGTCCGCCGCCACACGAGCGGCCATGTTCGGAGTGCTGTCGATCGCCGTACAGGTAGCGACCACGACCAGATCTATGGAGTCCAAGGGCAGACCACTTCTGTCCAGCGCATCGGCTCCCGCGCGAGCGGCCATCTGATCCACCGTCTCCCCGGTAGCAGCGATACGCCGCTGGCGGATCCCCACCCGGCGAGTAATCCACTCATCACTGGTATCCAGCCGAGCGGCGAGATCCCCATTCGTCAATACCTGGTCGGGCTGATAATGCCCCAAGGACAGAACACGCGAACCATTCACCGCAAGGTCCCTTTTCTGATTGGCCATCTTGTTCTTTGATTTTGATCACACAAGCAATTCTAGCTGCGGTGATCAAAGACCCGTCTAGTTGCCGGTCGTCTCGCAGCCGCAATCGCCTGAAAACCATGAAACCCGGGTACTTCGATGACGACTCTCTTTCCCAGCTGTCCTTGCTCGCGTACTTCAGCGTGCTGCTGGAGCAGCTCGGCGAACTCGCCGGGAAGTCTCTGCCTGCCTTGGAGGACACCCCTCCGCCACATGGCGTCCCGATCGACAAGAGTCAACCCATCGGCCTGAAGTGATCCGAAGTTTGTTTCCGGTGTCACTTCGAAGCGGACGACCTTACCGAACGGCATGCGTCGTGAGTCACTGTGCTGTTGACCGGGCCTGCTCTGCCGTCGATTCTGCGCCAGCCTCGGATTGAGCAGCGGAAGGGGAGGCGGGTGACCGTCATTGAACAGACTTGGTTGATTGTCTATGTGGCCACCGTCGGCAAGAAATACCAGGTGCAGAGTTTCGGGATCCTGCAGTACCGTGGGGAGACAGGCTGGCCACTGACTCATGGACACTCGCGCCCAGAAAGCCGGACTGTGGTCGTCGATCTCACTTTTCAGCCAGGGAAGATGTTCCCCGATAGTGTCGGGCACCCACACATGCCGAAATCTCCGCCAAGGAAACTGTCGACTGAAGAAGGCCCACCGGAAGGCACGATGAATGAATTCTGGATCGCGCAATTGGGAGCTCGTGCAACGCGTCGGAAACGGCTTGTCGGTTCGCCACATCGAGACACATATTCCAGCTCGATGGGAGACACCGGTGGGCGCGAACTCCTCGGGGCCGTAACGCAGGTCTCGAAAGGTTCGTACCCCGGACCATGCCAGCCAAGCAGCCAGCCACTGCTCGACCTCGGTCATATCGAAGACACCGGCGAGGTCAAGATTCTTGCGCTCGAACCATCGAAGCCCAGACGCCGCTTTGAGGATCTTGTGCGTTGGAACACCGGCGTTCGCGATACGACGCCAGTGCCTGCTCAGCCCGGCCGCAGCCGCGAGTCCCGGGATGGTGCCGCCCGAAGCCAGATCCCAGCGAACCGGGTCACCGACCTCCTCCAGCACATGGGCAAGACCAGCCTGCCAACTGGCCCGAAACCCACTCGAGCCAAGAACTGCAACGAACGGATCCCGCCCCGGAGGATGCTTTTCTCGTACATGTACTTGATCTCGCGGCGGTTTTTCCCAGAGACGACCATGCAGGTCGACCCCAGGGTATCCCGACCCTCCTTGCAGCATTTCTTTGCCGACCACTGATTTTGACCACTCCCTAGAATACAAATATACGCACTCTCTCAGAATTCTTAGCGTGAACGCGATTCTCGCATTGACAGCTCACAGCAGCATGTTTTTATCGCCAGGAAACCCCTCGAACGGGAGTTTCTGATGGCACATCGAACATGTAGACCACCCACATCGCCTCTTCCTTTCGAGCGCAGGAAAATTCTTCAATTAACATTTCAGTCATCCTCGAATTCACCAGGCAAGTCGAGATCCCGTGATCAAGGTTGATGCGCCTCGACATTCTGGAAGATAACGAGGAAAAAATGACTGCTCCACCGGGAAGGCGCCGCCGCCGTTGCGGCGGCAGCAACGAAAATAGCCTTAATAGTTCCTTCGATTCATAGTCCGACGCATAGAAGAGCCCAGCCGACCTGCCAGTGACCGAAGGTCCGATGAGGCTTACGCGCCCTGAACGACCGCAGATGGAAGAACTGCAGGTCAGGTCAATTTCGAGCTGCCGGAGATCAATGTTTGCCCGATGGAAGACTTCCCTCTGAGAGAGCGGAGGCAGCGGGCCATCCCCTCACACGCGCGGTCGATCTAAAGATGCCGACGGACCGCCGTGGCAGCGGAGGCAAACTCCTCGGAGTGAGCATCGGTTGCCCCCACGGCCGGACGTCATGAGGGACCGAGGCGCAGACCTCGATGAGTCCTCGGTGATGGCAAGAAGCACGGCCGGGCGACGAGACATACAAGTGACTCCGATGGCAGACATCGACATCTTCGTAACGTGCTAGCGCGAGACAGTACGTTACGGCAGCTCGACCTCGACCCGCAACGGGAGGTTTCGGGTCAGTGCGTTACACTGATGGCATGGCGGGGACGAGGAAGGGCATCGCAGACAAACCGGTGATCGTCGAGGCCATGCCACCCGCATCGCTGGTCGACTTGGTGAACGAGTGGGGCACCGTGCCCCGCGCAGCCGCCGGTGAGCAGGACCAACCGTTCCCCACAGCCAAGGGACTCCCGCTGGGTATCCCAGACGAGCTCATCCGTGAGCTCCATGCGGAGACGCTTCAGCAGGTCGCCGATCGCCTCTATCCGATCTTCGCTACCGCCAGTCCGTACGAGTGCGCCAGGCGGGTCACCAAGATCCTCAGCGCCGCCAGCGTGTATCCAACGACGACCCTTGTCGACAATCACATGGTGGCCGGCTGGTCCACCGACAAACCCGAGCACGCCCTGGCGGGCGCAGCGGCATTGGCGATCCGCGACCACCTCGGAAAGAACGGCTTCGGACGCCTCGGCACCTGCGTCGCCCACAACTGCGCCGACGTCTATGTCGACACCTCACCCACACGCGACCGTCGTTACTGCTCGATCACCTGCCAAAACCGTGCCCGAACCGCCGCATTCCGGAAACGCCATGCCCGCTCCACGACGTCCTGAGCGAAGCAGGCCGGCACGTATTCGATGAAGTTGATGGTCAGCACGTAGAAGCATCGGGACTGTTTGCTCAATCGTTCTATCGTCCGGGTTCCGTGAAAGTCCTCAGAATCCCGCGCGAGACGGCCCGGCTCAACTGCCAGCCGGTTGTTCGCGCAGGCGGAACAGCCCGATCGCAAGGTCCTCGAGCAGATCCTCCTGCCCCGCGACCGCGTTCAGCCGGCCGGCCTGGATCAGGAGTTCGCGCGGTGAAACGCCGTACTCCTTGCCGAGCTTTTGCGCCTTGCCGAGGAAACTGGAGTAGACACCGGCGTCGCCGATCACCAGACTCTCCCGGTCGATGATCTGCGGATGTTTCATCGCCGGGCGCACCACCTGCTCGGCCGAATCCATCAAGACGTCGACGTCGATCCCTGCCTGCAGTCCCAGCCGCTGCAGGACGACGGCCAGCACCTCACCCGGTGTGTTGCCGGCGCCGGCACCCAGTCCACCCAGCGAGCCGTCGATCCACGTCACGCCCTCCTCGACACCCGCCAGCGAATTGGACACCGCGACGCCGAGGTTGTTGTGCATGTGCAGGCCGATCTCGCAACCGACCCGATTGCGGACCGCGCCGACCCGGGCCCGTACGTCGTCACCGAGCATGTTGCCGGCCGAGTCCGCCAGGTAGATCACCTGTGCCCCCGCGTCCTCCATCATCGCCGCCTGGGCCGCGATCGATTCCGGGTCGGCGCTGTGCGCCATCATCAGGAACCCGATCGCCAGCAGGCCGTAGTCGCGGGCGGCCGTGAGGTGCTGCAGGCCGGCATCGGCCTCGGTCGCGTGGGTGGCGACTCGCACCGCCCTGACACCGTGCTCGACGGCGAGCTGCAGCTCCTCCAGCGTGCCGAAGCCCGGGACGAGGAGGGCGGTGAGTACGACGTCGTCGCCGGCCGCGGCCGCGGCGTCGAGCAGCTCGATGTCGGAGGCACTCGACTTGCCCATCAGCAGTGACGATCCGCCCAGCCCCGCTCCGTGCCCGACCTCGACGTAGCGCACCCCGGCCCGGGCCAGGTCGCCGGTGACGGTGTGGACCAGCTCGGTCGACAGCTCGTGGTCGAGGGCGTGGCTGCCGTCGCGAAGGGTGGTGTCGAGATAGGTGACATATCCGGTCATCGAGCGTCTCCTCGCTCGTCGCGGGTGACGACGATCCGTTCCCCGACGGCGCGTGCCGCGGAGGTGATGATGTCCAGGTTGCCTGCGTACATGGGCAGGTAGTCCCCCGACCCGGCGACCTCGGTGAAGATGGTGACCGACGTCGGTTTGGCGACGAATCCGCGCAGCCGGAACCCTGGCGCGTAGACCTGGATCCGGGCGACCTCGTCGCGCAGGTGCCGTTCGATCTCGGCCTCGCCCACGTCGGCACCGAACTCCACGTAGATCGTGTTGCGCATCACCGGTGGCGGGTCGCCGGGGTTGAGCAGGATGATCGCCTTTCCGAGGGTGGCGCCGCCCATCGTCTCCAATGCGTTGCCGGTCTTGTGAGTGAACTCGTTGATGTTGGCCCGGGTTCCCGGTCCGGCGCTGCGGCTGGCGACCGTCGAGACCGTCTCGACGTACCCGAGCCGGCCGACCCGGCCCATCGCCACCACGAGAGGGACCGTGGCCTGCGAGGCGCAAGAGACCAGGTTCAGATTCGGCTCGTCCAGGTGCTGGTCGAGATTCACGGTCGGGAAGACATACGGTCCGAGCGCGGCCGGCGTCAGGTCGACTATGTGACCGACCCCGGCGACGGTGAGTTTCGGTGCATGCTTGCGATGCGCCGCGGCCGACGTGGCGTCGAAGACGATGCCGGGCGGCTCGGCCAGGGCCAGGATCGCGTCCGCGCCGGTCGTGGCGGTGCGATGACCGCGCTCACGGGCCAGGGCGAGTCCCTCGGAGCGTTCGTCGATGCCTGCCATCAGGACCACGTCGAGCAACTCCGAACGATCGAGCTTGTACATCAGGTCGGTGCCGATGTTGCCGGATCCGAGGATGGCGACCTTCATCCGTGTTCTCCCGATTCGACCGAGGCGGCGCTGAGAAAGGTGAGTGGTGCCGGATCGGAGTTCGATCGCAGCTCCAGGGGGAAACACGGCCGGGGCAGTCGCCGGTAGGTCAGCTGCCGCAGTGCCGGAGTGGTCGCCCCGGGCAAACTGACCGGCACGAAGAGTTCGGTCCACTGCTTGTACGTCGGCCGGAAGTTCATCGGATTCTTGACCACGATGTACCGGGCCCGAGCCGGGTCGAACCCCATCGCCGCATACTGCTCGCCACGCCACTCGTACGTGCGCAGACTCGTGATCAGCAGCCTGATCCAGGGCCCGATCCGGATCACCGCCGAATCCCCCATCCGGCCCAGGGCACCGCCGTACAGACCGCCGGCGTACCTGAAGGTGGCATCCGGCCGGGTCGCCTCCACCACGCCTCGGACCGCCACCGGAGCACCCCAGGCAGGATCGAGGCGGTGGCCGACCGTCAGCTCGACTGTCGCGCCCGCGCCCGCCGCCAGACACGCTGCGGCCGCCTCCGGGTCGACGACGCACACGTGCGCCTCCCCGCCGAGATCGAGCTCCATCAGCCCGCGCAGTGGCCACACACTGTCGCCGGCGGCGCCGCCTCCGACGCAGTCACTCCAGTCCGCGATCACCGCGGTTCGGCCGTCGTCGGCGGCCCCGACCGCGTCCGCGACCGAGAAGAGGTCGGCCTCCAGCTCGAACCGGCAGTCCCAGTACGCCTGCGCGACCTTGGTCATCGCGGCGTGCCGCTCGGCCTCATTCCCGCCGAGTGTCAGGACGCCGTTACCCATCTCCGGCAGGTCGTTGTGCGGATGGACGTGAACGACAGCGACATCCTCCAGCCCGAACAATTCGCGGGCCTCGCGCGCGAGCCTGGTCAGCCACGCCATCGGCCCGTCGCCGATGGTCTGTGCCTTGGCGGCCGGCGTCAGCATCGGCAGCCGGACGAAGCTCATCCCGGGTGCCGGCTCGCCGGCCGCGATCCGCAGGACCAGGTCGGCGGCGCGGCAGCCGATCTCGAAGGTGTCGTCGTGCGGATAGCAGTGGTACGGGATCAGCGCGGTCGCGTGACGCAGCATCCTGGCCGTGATGTTCGCGTGCATGTCCAGCGTGGCGACCACCGGCACGTCCGGGCCGGTCAGCTCGCGAACCAGTTCGAGCAGCTCGCCTTCCGGATCATCGGTGCCCTCGGCGACCATTGAGCCGTGCATCGCCAGGATCACCCCCTGGACCGGGCCGGCCCGGCGCAGCCGGTTCAGCACCCGGTCGCGCAACTCCCGCCAGCACTCCGCGGCCAGGACACCGCCGGGCGCCGCCCGGGCCACGAGGGTGGGGACGATCCGGCCGCCGGCACGCGACAGCGTCCGCAGTGCGCCACCGACCTCGGACGACGAGCCCGCCAGGGCACGGATGTCGTCGCTTTCCAGCAGCGTCAGCGCCTCGAAGTCCGCCAGCTCGCACTTGATGCCCGCGAATCCGTTGCTCTCCTGGAATATCGAGGCGATCGCGATCACGGGTGCCCTCCTCATAGCTCGGTCACCGCCTCGCCCAGCTCGTCCAGGTCAGGCCGGAAACCGTGCCCGGGCCGGTCAGGCACGGCGAACCGGCCGTCGGCGGTCAGCAGTCCCGGGTGCAGATACCGGTCCATCCACGGACTGCCCGTGGCGTCCCACTCGACCAGGAAGCCGTTCTCGAGCGACGCGACGAACTGCGCGCTGATCAGGAACGAGAAGGCGCTCGAGATCGAGTGCGGCACGCACAACCGGCCGTAGGCCGCGGCCATCGCGGCGATCCGCCGGGCTTCGCTCAAACCGCCACACCAGCAAGGATCGGGCTGGACCACGTCGACGGCCCCGGCAGCGAGCAGCTCACGGTACGCGAACCGGGTGTACTCGGTCTCGAACCCGGCCACCCGGCAGTCGGTCTTACGCCGGATCTCCGCGGCCTGGTGGTACAGATCGGGACTGACCGGCTCCTCGATGAAGAACGGCCGGGCCGGTTCGATATCGCGCAGGAACCGCACGGCGGTCGGCAGATCCCATTCGGTGTTGGCGTCGACCATCAGCAACGCGTCCGGCCCGATCGCCTCCCGGACCGCGAAGACCCGCTCGACGTCGTCTGCGAGGCCCACCGTGCCGGTCCGTTCCCAGACCCGCGACCACTCCCGCCGCTGCCGGCCGACCTTCATCTTGAAGGCCCGGAACCCGAGGTCCCGGAGCCCCTTGAACTCGGCACCGAGGGCGGCCAGATCCTTGCCTGGGGCATAGAATCCGGCGCTCGCATAGGGCAGCACGTCGTCCGAGTGCCGTCCGAGCAAGGTCGCCAGCGACACCCCGCAGCGCTGACCGAGGACATCCCACAGCGCGATGTCGATCGACCCCATCGCGGCCACCACCGCACCACGCCGGCCGTGCTGCGCGGTGTGCTGGTAGAGCTTCTCCCACAGGAAATGGATCTTGGCCGGATCCTCACCCAGCACCATCGGGGCCAGTTCCGTCTTCAGGATCGCCGCGGTCACCTCGGCCGGCCCGCCCCACACGGCCGCCTCACCCCAGCCTTCGATCCCGTCCGCGGTGCGGATCCGAACCCACATCACCTCGCGCTCCCGGACGTCGTGCCGGGCGTCCGAGAAGGGTGGTACGGGCGCGTTCAAGGTGAACACGTCGACGCCGATCACTCGATCCATCAGTAACCACCTCTCCGGGCCTGATGCCCGTCCGCCTCGTCGATGTGGGTGCGCACCCAGGTGGGTTCGAGCCGGGACCGGTCGATGCCGAGGGCCCCTTCGATCAGCTTGGCGACGCGCAGGCAGTGCAGGTCCCGGCCGGGCGGGCAGGCAATCTGCAGGGACAGCGGGAACCCGTCGTCGGTGAAGCCGCAGGGCAACGCGGCTACGGGACTGCCGGTGAGGTTCCACAGGCAGGTGTACCGAGTGGCGAGCCGCCAAAGCGCGCCACCGCCGAGCCCTGCTGCGGCGAGCGCGGCGGGGCCCGGACAGAACCCGGTCGTCGGGCTGATCACCGCATCGAACCCGTCGACCGCACCGGCGGTCTCGTCGACAACGCTTCGGCGCAGGCGTTGCGCGTCGAGATAGTCGGCCGCGGAAAGCCGTCCACCGGCCTCCAGTAGTTCCCGGACCGCGTCTCCCAGCTTCGACCAGCGATCTGCGGCCGGCACGCGGAAGGCACTCGCCGCTTCGGCCGCCACAATGAGCTGCGTCGCGACCAGGGAGTCGTCGAGCCGGGCGAGCTGCACCTCGCCGAGATCGGCCACCGCCTCGAGCCGCTCGAGCGCCCGGGCGAACTCCTTGTGGGTCGGCTCCTCGGCAGAGTCGAACAGTTCCTGGACCACGCCGATCCGCGGGCGCCGGCTCGGCGCCGTGGCGAACCGTCGTGACCACGCCATCCGGTCCCGATCCGTGCCGACGAAGCGATCATCGACGATCGCGAGGAACACCAGCAGTGCGTCCTGAGCGGTGTGGCTGAGGATCCCGACGGTGTCGAGGCTCCAGGCGAGCGGCAGGACACCGGCCGTGTCGACGGCGCCGTACGACGGCTTGTACCCGACGACGCCGCACAGCGCGGCCGGGTTGCGCACCGAGCCTCCGGTGTCGGTTCCGATCGCGGCCATGCACATCCCGGCCGCCACCGCGGCGGCGGAGCCCCCGCTGGACCCGCCGACGCCGCTCGCTTTGTCCCACGGACTCAGCGTCCGGCCATGGAGTGGGTTCGTTGTCATACCGCCGAGTGCGAGCTCGTCCAGGTTCGTCCGCATGACCAGGTCGGCTCCGCGACGGCGCAGACGCCGTACGACGGTGGCGTCGGCGTTCTGCGGTGCCGGATCGAGCGCCGCGCACCCCGCCGTCAACGGCGAGTCTCGGACGGCGAGGTTGTCCTTCACCGCGATCGGGATGTCGCGCAGGGTGATGCCGTCGGGTGAGACCGCCCGGCTGTTCTGACGGCCCGGCGGCAACAGCTCCGTGGACACGTTCAGCGTGCGATCCAGCGCGGCGGCACGGCGCCGGTGGGCGGCTGCCACCTCGGTCCCCTCCACTCTGCCGGACCGCAGCAGGGCAACAGCGCCGTCGATGTCGAGCGCCGGCCAGATCAGGTCCCGGTCACCGCGATTCATCGAGAACCCGCTCGTCCGGCCGCGGTGACCGTCCCGGGACCGCAACGGTCCGGACCGTCCGCGGGGCGTCGGGGGGTGTGAGCGCGAGGCCGCCGGAGTGCCGGCGCCGCGGTACCGGCGTGGGGTTCCGGGCCGGCGTGGCATTCGTTCCAGCCGTTCATCGTCGACCCTCCTCACAGAGCGAACGATTCGAGGACGCGGGACCTGGTGGCCGGGTCGGCCGCGGCCGCTGTGAACCGCAGCCGCCCGGTGGCCAGTACCGTGGCGGTGTCGGCCAGACGCAGCGCGAACTCGAGATTCTGCTCGACCAGCAACACCGTCAGCTCCCGGCGCGACCGCTCGGCCGCGATCAGGTCGTGGACCCGGTCGACCACCGAGGGCTGCAGGCCCTCGGATATCTCGTCGAGGATCAGGACATCGGGCCGGCAGCTGAGAGCGCGGACCAGGTTGAGCATCTTCTGTTCCCCGCCGCTCAACGTGCCGGCCCGCTGGGAGAGCCTCTTCAGCAGCACCGGGAAGTGCCGGATCGGGTGATCAGGGTCGGTCGGCCGCAGCCGCCGGCCGGACGACTGGGCGCGCAGATTGTCGGCGACGGTGAGGTCGCCGAACAACGCCGCTTCCTGCGGCGCGTAGCCGATCCCGCGCCGCACGATCCGGTGCGGCGCCCAGCCGGTCACGTCCGCACCGGCGACAGCCACGGAACCCGAACGCGGCGGAAGCAGGCCGAGGACGGCCTTCACCAGCGTGGTCTTGCCCATGCCGTTGCGCCCGAGCAGTGCGTGGCACTCGCCGGCGCGGACGGTCAGGTCGACGTCACGCACGACGACGGCCGACCCGTACCCGGCGGACAGCTTCTCGATCACCAGGCTCATTGGGCCACTCCCAGGTAGATCTCTCGCACCAGCGGCGAGTCGGCGACCTCGGCCACCGGGCCGACCACCGTGGTCTGGCCGTCGTGCAACACGGCCATGCGGTCCGCGATACCGCGGACGAAGGCGAAATCGTGCTCGACCAGCACCACGGTGAGCCCGGCCGCGACCAGGTCACGGAGCAGCTCACCGACCACCGCCCGCTCCTCGACGGTCAATCCCGCGGTTGGCTCGTCGAGCAGAACCAGCTTCGGCCGCAGGGCAACGGCCGCGGCCAGTTCCAGTGCCTGCTTGAGTCCGTGGGTCAAGGTGGACACCTCTGCATCGAGACGTTCGGTCAGGCCGGAGGCCGCGAGAACCCGCAGCGCCTCCGGATCGACCTCGATCCGCCTGCTCCGCCGCCAGAGGGAGGGGACACGGCCGCGGCGAGCGGCGAGGCACATGGTTTCGGCGACGGTCAGGCCGTCGAACAGGTTGGGAGCCTGGAATTTCCGCCCGATCCCGAGCCGGGCCAGCTGCGCCGGAGACCGTCCGGTCAGCTCGGTCCGCTGTGGCAACCGGAGCACGATCTGCCCGCTGAACTCGGCGGTGCCGTCCGACAGTACGCCGAGCAGCGTGGTCTTGCCCGCGCCGTTCGGTCCGACCAGGCACAGGATCTCACCGGCCCGGACGGTCAGGTCGATTCCCTTCAGGACCTGCAGTGCGCCGAAATTCCGCCGTACGCCGGAGACGTCGACGACCGTCGTGCCGGGCAGCGACACCGGCTCGTCGGTGTCGAGCGGAGCGGCCGGTGCGAGATCACGTTCTGAAGACTTCGACCTGACAGAGCGTCGCGGCCCGACCAACCAGCGCACACCGGACACGACGGCGGGATAGAGCCCGTCGGGTACGACGGTGACCACCAGCACCAGCAAAGCGCCCATCACCAGCAGCCAGCCGAACGGGAAGTCGGCGCTCAACCGGGCACCGAGCAGGTTCAGCACCACGGCACCCAGCAGCGGGCCGTACAAGGTGCCCCGGCCACCGACGGCGACCCAGATCAGAATCTCGGTCGCGAACAGGAAGTTGAGCATCGGCGGCGAGACGACACCCTGGTAGGCGCCGTACGCACCCCCGGCCAGCGCGGCCAGCAACGCAGACCCCACGAACACGGCAAGCTTCACACGCGACGTCGGGAAGCCGAGGAACTTGCAACGCAGCTCGTTGTCGCGGATCGCCTTCATCAGCAGGCCAAAGTCGCTGCGTACCAGGGTCCGCGCCGCCACGAGCACGACCAGGAGCAGCAAGGCGAGTCCGACATACCAGGCCGTGGAACGTTCCGGCCAGAGCTGGTACCCGAACAGCCCGCTGTCCTTCCCGAGCCGGCCCAGAGCGAGCGCGACCGTGTACCCGATCACGGTGAGGGCCAACGTGACCACCGACGGGAACAGCGGATCCGATGAGGGCCCCGAGAACGCGAGCAGACCGACGAGCAACGCGACCGCCCCCGCGATCACCAGTCCGGCGACCAGACCCAGCAGCATCGACGGGACGGAAGGATCGGGCACCACCTGACCACCGCGACCGAGCGCCGTACCGAAGTACGCGACCGAATAGTCACCGATGCCGAAGAAGACGGCGTGACCGAGCGACAGGATGCCGGCATAGCCCCAGCACAGGTCCAGACTGATCGCCAGAACGGCGTACAGGCAGGCCACGCTGAGCAGCTGGACCAGGTAGTAGCCGCTGTTCATCGTCGCCGTGACGGCGATCGTGAACACCGCGGCGATCGCCACAACGGGACGTCCGCGCAGCCTGGACAGAGCTTGGACGATCATGTCGCCGATCCCTGGAGCAAGCCCTGCGGGCGCAGCCGCAGGAGCAGCATGGCGACGACCACCAGCACGATGCCGGCCACGACCGAGCTGGTATGCAGGGCCACCACTGTCTGGGTCGTCGACAGCACGGCGACCGCGAGCGCGAGCCCCGCGACGCTGCGCCCGGCCAGCAGCACGATCAGGAACGCCGGAATCAGATACCCGACGCCCATGTAGGGCTCCAGTGGTGCCAGCGGTGCGATCAACGCACCTGATAGCCCGGCCAGCCCCGCACCCAGCGCGAAGGTCACCATACGGACCCTCGAGGTGTTGATTCCCAGCCCGCGCGCCAGGTTCTCGTCGGCCATCACGGCTCGCGCGAGCAGGCCCATCCGGGTGTAGCTCACAACAGCCTGGAGGACGAGGCCGAAGGCGACGGCCAGTCCGATCAGCGTCAGGCGGTAGGACGAGAATTCCGTGCCCGCGACGCTGGTGAGCCCGTCGCCAGGCCCCTCGAACGGCACCGGCGCCTGCCCGAAGGCCAGGACGATCAGCTGGGTGATCGCCAGCGAGAGTCCCCAGGTGGCCAGGATCGTGTCCAGCGGGCGGTGGTACAGGCGCCGCAACAGCGGCTCGATCAGCGCCCCGAGCAGCCCGACCGCCGCCGCGGCGATCAGCATCGCGACCCAGATCCCGGCACCGTGCCTGGTGACTTCCAGACTCGCGTACGCCCCAACGGCCATCAGGCCGGGGTGAGCCATGTTGATCACTCCCATGATCCCGAGGATCACCTCGAGCCCCAGCGCGACCAGGAAAAGGATCGACGCCGCAGACAGCACGTTCAGCAAGGTCAGCATCAGCGGACCTCTCACTCGGCGCACTGCGGGCCGGGCTCGACCGAGTCGAACCGTTTGACGATCTGCTCGCCGCCCTCGAGCGGGTCACCGGCCAGCAGAGCGACGTACATCGGGATCGTGACGTGCCCCTCGCTGTTCAGCTGGATCTTGCCCCGCGGGCCGTCGAAGGAGACCTGCAGCATCGCCTTGGAGACCGCGGTCGGCTTCGCAGACCCGGCCTTGGCCAGCGCCTTGGCGTACAGCCAGGTGAAGTCGTACGTCGGCACGCTGAGCAGCGACGGGGTCTGCGCCTTCGCGCCGAACATCTTCTTGAGCCCGGCCAGATAGGCCTGGTTGCGGGGGTTGGTCAGCGCTGGGAAGTAGCTCGCCGAAAGATGGATGCCCTTGGCGACTTTCCCGGCGCCGATCGGCGGCGTGAAGCTGGCCAGCTGCAGCCGGGCGTTGCCGGAGGTGGCCCGGAACTGCTTCATGAACGCGATCAGGTCACTGCCGACGGCATCGATCATCAGCGTGTCCGCTCCGGAGGCCATCACCTTGGCGATGATCGGCGTCCAGTCCGTGGTTCCGATCGGCGCGTACTCCTCGCCGAGCGCCTGGCCGCCGAGTTGTCCGATCCGTTCGATCGCGTGCTTGTGCGCAATCCGGTCCGCGGCGTAGTCGTTGCCGACCAGGAACCACTTCTTCGCCGCCCGGTCCTTGACCATGTAGTCGATCAGCGGCCCGACCTGCTGGCGTGGCACGCCGTCGTCGACGAAGAACCCGCTGCCGCATTGGCCGCCCTCGTACGCGGTCGCGTAGAGGTAAGGGATGTTGCGGCCCTGCTGGGTGACCGGCAGGCATCCGGCCCGGTTCGCACTGTTCTGGAAACCGAGAACGACGTCGACCTTGTCCTGGAACACCAGGCGCTGACAGACGGTGTGCGAGGTCCGCGGATCGCTCGCGTCGTCGGCATACACCACTTCGAACTTGCGGGCGACCACCTTTGCTTCGGCGATCTCGGCCAGCGCCAGCTTGAGCGACTGGATGCTCTGCTGGGCGAAGACGCCGCCGGAACCGCTCAGCGAACCGACGAAGCCGATCTTGACCGTCGAGTCGTCACCGCCGGACGACGAGCCGGCACCGCAGGAGACCAGTGGAGCGGTCACCAGCACCGCCGCCACGAGCAGTCGGAAGAATGTGAACGAACGCATACGAGTCTCCTCCTCGGAAGAACTCGGTCGTCAGCTATTCAGAGGTAGGAGGGATCACTCGAAGGCGTCAGCGCGCACCGAGGCGCCGGGAGATCTCCCGGCCGGCCCGCACGACCGCCGCGCGGTAGTCCTCTTCGCTGTCACCGCAGACTCGCTGAAACGGCCCTGACACGCTCACCGCGGCGACAATCTTGTTGGTGTAGTCGAAGATCGGCGCCGCCACGCAGGCCAGCTCGAGTTCGAGCTCACCGCGGTCGTAGGCCCAGCCGGACGCACGAGTCTGCGCCAGCTC
Organism: Actinomadura sp. B10D3; assembly: GCF_039871695.1. Classification (NCBI taxonomy): domain Bacteria; kingdom Bacillati; phylum Actinomycetota; class Actinomycetes; order Streptosporangiales; family Thermomonosporaceae; genus Actinomadura; species Actinomadura sp. B10D3. The sequence continues at coordinate 16,169 of NZ_JBDPLY010000051.1, read as the reverse complement.
GCCGATCAGCTGTTCGGCGTCGACGACGGTCCGCTCGGTATGGCGGGCGAAGTCCAACTCGTCGATGATCCGCTTGGCCTCGGTGTCGTCGAGGAAGGCGAGCAGGCACTTGCCCATCGCACAGCAGTGCGGGCTGACCATCTTTCCCACCTGGGACGGCAGCCGTAGTGACCGCCAGCCCTCCACTTTGGCGACGTACAGCGCAAGATCGTTGCGCAGCACGCCCATGTGTGCCGTCTCACCGGTCGTCTGGGTGAGCTCGGCGAGGACGTCACTGGCCCGGTCCACGTAACTGACCTTGGAGATGGCGAGCTCACCGAACTGGAACAGCCGAAGCCCCAGCCGGTACTTGCCGCGGATCTGGCCGTGATCGAGGATGCCGTGCTGCTCCAGGCTGGTCACCAGCCGGTGCACGGTCGAGGTGCTGAGCTGAGTGGAGCGTGCGAGCTCTGCGATGCCCAGCTCTGGAGACTCGTCGGAGAACGACTCGAGGATCGACACCACACGCCGCACGACGTTCACGCCGCCGGTCGTCCCGTTGTCCGATTCACGAGCCATGAACAGCCTCGCATTCCGTTGGATGGGACGCTTTCCCATCAGTTGGTGCATTGCAGCTTGGCACCCGACGCCTGGCTCGTCAATATCCCACAGTGAGGAATTTCATCCCGCTCTACGGGACATGGATCGACTGTGGTGGCCAGGGAACGCCGATCGCCCCTTCCCCCCGGGGGGGCGGAACAGGGGTCGCTCGGTATCGATCCTGATGTCGGGAAGGGTCCGGAAGGCGAGAGTTGAGACATGACAAACTCCATTGATCACCGGTGGCGCCGCCCTGCTCGACTGCCCCTGCCGAAACCCCGTCCTGACAGGTCAAGCGGCGTGTTCGTACTCGTTGAGAATTGCACCCAAGCGTTGGGTTCTTCGGATGTTCAGGTGCCGCTGGTTCCAGATCAATGTGCGGTCGAGGAGCTCGGGGGCGGCAGGTCTGCACCCACCGTTACCGCCACCGCGTTCATCCTCGGCATCCGTATCCCGGTCAACACCGTCCGGATTCCGGCATCGGCCGGGACGGCGTCGAACAGTTCGGGGAACTTGACGTCGCGGTCGCGGATCAGGGCAGCCGGCGCCCTCCAGATCCATGACCAGGTTCCGGGCCGCCTGCCTGCTCCGCAACTGATCAAGCCCGCGTTGAGCCCCTCACCTGCACGGACATGGCTTCGGAAGCGCGCGGGCGAAGCGCCCCTCGCGGACGCCGCAGTCGAAGGGTCGGACCCCGGCGACCTTGCCCCGGACACGCACGTGCCCGGCTCGCGCGTGAGGTTTGTCCAGTTCGATGGTGCGGAGCACCTCTGAAGGCCCGAACGAGGACAAGGCGGCTGCTTCCACCGCGTGTCTCCGTTGATCGACCTTCACTCGGGGGGCTGGGCGCCGTCTGCTGAAGGCGCCCATCTCACGGCGAACAGCTCGTATCCGGGCGGCCGGCCGGGCACCGGTCCCGCGGGAACGGCCCTGAGGCCATCGAGCGCGATGGTGATGACGCGTTGTCTCGCGTTCCGGGCGGCGTCGTCCAGTTCGGTGCGTCCCTGCCGCTGCAGCTGCTCCTGGAGCGGGGACTTGGAGAGTTGCTCGATGAGCAGCTCGAGATCGACCGGGGTCACTCCGGCACGGAGCACTTTGGCCTGGTGTGCGCGCTCGACGAGCCGGCTCACCGCGCGGTCGCTCTGTCCGGCCAGTTCGATCATCTCGTCGGTGAGCTCGAAGGTGCCGGCCACGGACGCCAGCGAGGCCGGGCCCGACCGGATCGACGCCATCGCGTAGTGCATCACGCCCTCCCACGGATCGTCCATGGCCAGGCCTTCCGTCGCCGCGTCGAGGTATTCCCGCAGCGCGATCAGGCACAGCCGCTTGAACAACTCCTCCTTCGTGCGGTAGCGCCGGTACAGGGACCCGACCCCGAGCCCGGCTCGGGCCGCGATCGACGCCACCGACGCGTGCGCGCCATCCACTGCCAGCACCTCGCGGGCCGCTCGCAGCAACGCCCGGTCGTTTCGGGCGACCTCCTCGCTGCGCCATGAACGCGAACTCGTCATGGCGAGAGTCTACCTACTTGCGGAGCAGTTCACTCCGCACTTAAGGTGCACTGCGGAGTAAATCGCTCCGCATTGAAAGAGGCGGCATGGCCACCAGCACACCCGACATCGACAACACCGGCGACACCGATCCGGCGGCCAGGCACGCCCGGCTTCCCCGACCTCTCCGGCCGTTCCGGACGGGTCAGTACCGGCTGCTGGCGACCGCGCTCGCGCTGAGCCTGGCCGGCAGCGGCATGTGGACGGTCGCGGCGGTGTGGCAGGTGATCGCGATCGGTGCGGGTCCGTCCGAACTCTCCCTGATCGCCGCTGCGGGCAGCATCGCACTGGTCGCGACCACCCTGCCGGGAGGCGTCGTCGCCGACCGCGCGTCCCGGCAGCGCATCATCGTGCTCGCCCAGTCCGCCAAGGCGGTGGCCGCCGGATCGGTGGCGGCCACCGCCACCATGGACCTGCTCACTCCCGGACAGCTCATCGTGGTCGCCGTGGTGCTCGGGATCGCGGACGGGTTCTTCTATCCCGCCTACTCCGCCCTCGTCCCCTCTGTCGTCCCACACGACGACCTGCTCGCCGCCAACGGGATCGAGGGCGTATTGAGGCCGACGCTGATCCGGGCGGCCGGGCCGGGCGCGGCCAGCGCGCTGGTCAGCCTCTTCGCGCCGAGCATGGCGTTCGCCGGTATCGCCGGCGTGCACCTCCTGGCCGCGACATGCACCGCCATCATGCACGAGCCTGGGACGCGCGGCCGTGTGGCGCGGCCGGACGGTCCTGCCCGGTCGGCGGCGAGCGATTTGCGGGCCGGGTTCGCCTACCTGCTCACGACGCCGTGGCTGGTCAGCACGCTGACGTTCGCCATCGCGCTCGTCCTGGTCACCGTCGGGCCGATCCAGATCCTGCTGCCGTTCGCGATTCGCGACCGGGGGGCGGGCGGGCCGCAGGCGTTCGCGCTGGCTCTCGCCTGCTACGGCCTCGGCGGGGTGGGCGGCTCGCTCGCGATGTCCGCACTGCCCCTCCCCCGGCGCTACCTGTCCGTGATGCTCCTGGCCTGGGGCGGAGGCTGTCTTCCGCTCGCCGTCCTCGGGGCGGCCGACCAACTCTGGGTCATGATCGCCGCGATCTTCCTGTGCGGCGCCCTCACCTCCGGCGCGGGCGTCATCTGGGGAACCCTGCTGCAACGGCGCGTCCCGCCCGCCATGCTCGGCCGTGTCTCCAGCCTCGATTTCTTCGTCTCGCTCAGCGCGGCCCCCCTGTCCATGGCGCTGGTCGGCCCGGCGGCTGCCGCCTGGGGAAGCCGGACGGTCTTCCTCATAGCAGCCGTCGCCCCGCTGACGGTCGCCGTACTGGCCATCGCGCTCGCCCGCCTCCGGCGTGACGAGATCGACCATCCCCTCATCCGTGCGCGATGAGACAGGTCACGCCGCCGGGCTCAGGCCGGGCCGAGGGCGGGATCATGTGAGGGCGCAAGGCCGGGCGGGCGTGGTGCCGTCGCGCAGCGCCTTCAGCGCACCGCCCCAGGCAATGACCTCGTTCAGCATGGCGCGGACCGCGCGCTCTTGGTGGGCGGCCGGTTTGAGGGCGCTGAAGTTCTCGAAGTCGGTGGCCAGAGACAGGGCGACCTGGGAGCTCACGTCGGCCACCTTGAGTTCGCCCATGATCAGGCGCAGGTGTTCCACCGCCCGAGCACCGCCCAGACTGCCGTAGCCGACGAACCCGGCCGCCTTGTTGTGCCATTCGTCGTAGAGGAAGTCGATGGCGTTCTTCAACGCGCCGGAGGTCGAGTGGTTGTACTCGGGCGTGACGAACACGTAAGCGTCGAAGAAGGAGATCTTGTCGGCCCATTTCCTGGTGTGGGGAAGCTCGTACCGTCCCATCGCGGGCGGCATCGCCTCATCGAGATGCGGCAGTTCGAAGTCTTTGAGGTCGACGAGTTCGAATCGGGCGTCGTCGCGCCTCGCCGCGAGATCGTGGACCCAGCGGGCAACCGCCTCACCGTTGCGCCCCGGACGTGTGCTCCCGATGATGATCGCGACATTGATCATGGGTCGTTGCCCCTTCGATCGTGGCTGCTCGGAACACGAGTGCGTGCACGTCGGTGACTCCGCCGCGCTTCCAGCTCTCCCGCTCCTCGGCCAGGTAGGTTCTCCGTTGCGGAGCGAAACGCTCCGCAAGCCGGACTTTACAGCGGAGTGATTCGCTCCGCAATCACAGCGAGCCCGGCGGCCTTCGTCGCGCACCGGCCGAGGACCCAGCGGCCGCCCGGCGGAGGCTCCGGACGGCCCGCACCTCGGCCAGCAGTTCGCCGGTGAGATCGCCGTCGGGCACCCCTATGCGCAGTTCGATGCGCTGGCGCGGTAGCGCATGTCCAGGAACCGATCCACGACGGCGTCCGCGCCCAGTTCCGTGCTCACTCTTGCGGTGAGCCGCTCGAACTCCGCTGCGAGCGTGCTCACTTCAGCGAACTCGGGCCGGTACGGGGTGAGCTCGTAGCGCTCAGTGTCAGCGACGAGCAGGCCCCGGCTGCTGAACAGGCCCTGGTGCACGGGCACGATCACGGTCGAGATGCCCAGCTCGCGGGCCAGCGCGGCGGCGTCGAGGGGACCAGCCCCGCCGAAACCATGGTGGCCTCGCGCGGGTCCCGTCCGCGTTCGCTGGTCACCGCCTTGACCGCCGCCGTCATGCTCGACACCGCCACCTGGTACGCGCGGCGCGCGGCACTCGCGACGTCCTCGCCGAGCTGACCGGCGACGGTCGACAGCGTCTTGTCGGCCGAACCGGGGTGCATCGCCATGCGGCCGCCGGCGAGGGCCTGCGCACTGAGGTATTTGTGCGCCACGTTGGCGTCGGTCAGGGTCGGCAGCTCGCCGCCCTGCCCGTAGCAGGCAGGGCCCGGACGCGCCCCGGCACTGGTGGGTCCCATAGAGCGCGCCCGCCGCCGTGCCGGCGCGCGATCAACACGCCACTGGAGGACGGACCATCTGGCGGCGGAGGAAGCCTCGGCCACCCAATCAAGAGACTCCAAGCCGACGGCATCGTCGACCAGAGCATCCTGCCGCCCCCGGCCGCCTACGCCGGGCTTGACCTACAGCCGCCGGACACTTTGCGATGCGGCCGAGCGCGGTCGAGGCATCTCTTTATGATCACACTGATCCGTTGTTCGACAGGGAGATCGTGAAAAGACCGCGTTGCTGGAGCGCGTGAAGGAAACGGTCGGCTGAGAACGCCTCGGCCGCACTGAGGACACCCAGGCTCGCAGACTGATTGCCGGCGAGTCGGGCAGCCGCCTCCACAGAGGTGATGGCGCCTGCGTGATAGATATCCTCACCACGCAGAAAGGCAGCCCTGGTGCCGGTGGTGGACGTCGCCTGGACAACGATGGTGAAAGCGGACTGCGCACGGGCGGCGGCGTCGAGATTCTCGCTGCTGAACACACCGTCCTCGGTGAACGTGTCGGTGGTCATGAGGGCCCGCACGGAACGGGCGCCGACATGTCGAGGGATCGTGACGATTTCACCGGCCGGATAGTCGACCAAGACCGAGCGAGTGCCGACCGGTGGTGGGAAAGTGAATGACTCCGGAGCGCCCCCGCCCGGTCCCGTCTTATAGACGCCGTCGGTGTAGAGGACCCGGTCGGTGCCGTTCAACTGCAAGGCCGTCTTCTTCGATGCGGCGGTCATGCGCCAGCCACTGACCGCGTAGGCGACCGTCACCGTGTCCACCTGGGACATGCCGGCGGTGACCAGGTCGGCGAGCAGATCGGCCAGCGCACCGTAGAAGCTCATGCCGGGAATGACCACCGCCCCGTTCTCGCGCGCCTTGCCTTGGAGAGCGTCGAACAGATGCTTGACATAGAGAGGCTCGGCAGCGTGGTCGAGGTAGTGGCAGCCGGTGCTGAGAGCCGCAGATGCGACGGCTTCACCGGAACGGGAGAACGGGCCCGCGCAGTTGATCACCACGTCGGCGTTCTCGGTGACTGCTCGCAAGGATTCGGAATCGTCCAGGTCGGCCACCTGCACTCGCGCCGGTGCATCCAGTTCACCCGCCAGTGCGCGAAGGGCTTCGATGCTGCGTCCGGCCAGCACCATGTCCTTGCCGCGGGCGGCGAGCTCGGCGGCGACCAGACGCCCGGTGTGCCCAGTGGCCCCGTAGACCGCGATCGGACCGGCTGCCTGGCCGCGACCTGATCGTTGAACGATGCTATCCATATCATCACTTCCATACTTGAGGTATGTTATGAGCTGTCGCAAGTTACATACCTCCGGTATCTTTGTCAAGGAGGATGCCATGGCCCGCCGGACCCAAGCCGAGCGCTCGGAGGAGACCACGTCGGCCCTGGTCGCCGCCGGACTACGGTTGTTCGGCCGTGACGGCTACGCGGCGACGTCGATCCAGGCCGTCGCAGCCGAAGCAGGCATGACCAAGGGCGCCGCCTACCACCACTTCGACAGCAAGATGGAGTTGTTCCGCGCGGTCTTCATCCAGCAGGAGCGACATCTGGCCTCCGCCCTAGCCCACGCCGGCGCCGCCGCCCCCGACAGCTGGTCGGCCCTGCGCACCGGTTGCCACACTTTCCTGCGGCATTGCCTGGACCCGAGCATTCGGCAGATCATCCTTCTCGACGGCCCAGCGGCGCTCGGCTGGGACGCCGTCCGCGAGATCGAAACCCAGCACACCCTTCGGCTCCTCAAGCAGGCCATGCGGGCCGCAGCCGCCGACGGCTGGGTCTCCGACGGCGACCTGGGCATCCGCTGTCAGCTCCTGTTCGGTGCGCTCTGCGAAGCAGGGATGCTCCTCGCCCGAACCGAGAACCCCTCCGTCAAACTGCCGACCCTCACCACCGAGACAGACCTGTTCCTCAACGCCCTCACCTGAGACCGCTACCGGGCTGCAATGCGAAGCCGCACTGGCGTGGCCGACCGGATACGGGACCCTATTTTCTGACCAACGAGAAGGTGAAAATCCTCGACCGCGACGAGACGATGGCCGTCGCGGCGGCTCCCCGGCGGCTACGGCGCCGCGGCCGCACCCGCGCCCTCGGCAGTATCGACTCGCCCCGCTCACCGCTGGATCGTCGCGAAAGCAGATCCGAGACCCCGCCCTCACCCGCACGCCAATCAGCTCAGCAGCGCGTACTCCTTCCATCGTGGGACGACCGACGCAGCGGCCACGGCATCAGGCGCCTCTCCCCCGAGCGGCTGCCGACCAGCAAGCCGACCGATCATCTCGGTCCAGCGGAAAGCGATCGACCACGCATCCCCAGAGACCGTCACGTGGTGTTCGACGACCAAGATCGCCCGTAGTCGCGGGAGCCCTCTGGGCGAGGAACCGATGCAGGGCCCCAACCAGGAGATTGAAGTTCGTCATCCGAACTGATATAGTTCGTCTCACGAACTCAGTTGGGTTGTATTGCATACGTCCGCAGTCGTGGCCGTCTCGGAAAATTCGGCTGACGCTCAGGTGGTTGGAGACGAGCGCGGGCGACGGAAGGGAAATCGATGGAGTACACACAACTAGGCCGTAGCGGACTTTCCGTGTCGCGGCTCGTGCTCGGCACCATGAATTTCGGAACGGTGACCTCCGAAAAAGAAGGTCATGAAATTATGGACCGAGCACACGAGCACGGGCTCAACTTCTTCGATACGGCGAACGTGTATGGAGCGCGTCCGGGCGTCACCGAACAGATCATCGGCCGGTGGTTCGCCGGAGGCGGTGACAGGCGCGAGAAGACGGTACTGGCCACCAAGGCCTACCTCCCGATGGGCAGCTGGCCCAACGAAAAATTCTTGTCCGCGCTGCATATCCGGCGTGCATGCGATGCGTCTCTGAAGCGGCTGGGTACTGATTACATCGACGTTTACCAGATGCACCACATCGACCGGAACACGCAGTGGGAGGAGGTGTGGGAGGCGTTCAGCGTCCTCCGTCAGCAGGGCAAGGTGCTTTACTTCGGCTCGTCCAACTTCGCCGGCTGGCATATTGCCCAGGCACAGGAGGCCGCGCGATCGCGGCATTTCCTCGGGCTGGTCAGCGAACAGTCGATCTACAATCTGATGAATCGCTGGATCGAACTGGAAGTGCTGCCCGCCGCGCGGCACTACGGGCTCGGCGTGATCCCCTGGTCGCCGCTGCACGGCGGGGTGCTCGGCGGCGTTCTGCGCAAGCGGGAGCAGGGCGGCGCCTCGCGCGGGGACTCAGGTCGCTCGGCCGACGCCCTCGCCGCACACCTGAAGATCATCAGCACGTACGAGAAGCTGTGCGCCGATATCGGAGAAGACCCTGCTCACGTGGGGTTGGCTTGGCTGCTCGCGCAGGATGGCGTGACCGGACCCATTATCGGCCCGCGAACCGTTGAGCAGCTCGACGGTTCGCTGCGTGCACTTGCGATCACACTGAATTCCGCAACCTTGACCGAACTGGACGAGCTTTTCCCCTCTCCGGCGCCGAACGGCGCCAAGCCGGCCCCCGAGGCGTACGCGTGGTGACCAAGCCCCGGGACGCCGTCAAACGCGTCCCGGGGCCTCGACGTGAACCGGTCGTTCGCGGCAGAACGGAACGACCGTCAGCCGTCCTCTTTCTGCCAGCCAACAGGCAGTGATATATGTTCGTGCGTGATCAACCATTCGCCCCTTGACCGCTGGCAGCAGACCGTCGAGCGCAACCACACCGCCCCCTGAGGCAGTCCGTACTTGCGGGTCCCGCTGTCCAGGTGAAGCATGTGCGCGAACGCGACATCCTCACTCACCGCGATATTGAGCTCATGGGTCTCCAGGCTGAGGGGGCCGTCGTATTCGTCGAACCAGCGCGCGAAGTTGCGGCGGACTTCCTCGGCCCCCACGAACTGGAGCGGAGGAACCACGTCGTAGTAGATGATGTCTGCGGCATAAAGTGCCATGAGTCGATCAACGTCCTTTGCCCGGCATGCATCGACTCGCCTGTCCAAGAGCGCCTTGACTTCGAAATCGCTCGAGGCCATCGCCTTCCTCCGTTCGATGAGGTGTGACCGCGGCCAGCGGAACTGGCAACGGTCCCTGTGGTCTCGATGCTTCGACGACGCAGCCCTCGGGAATGTGAGGTGCCGTGACCACCTCGATGAGCGCCGGCAGGTGGATCCCAGTCCGAGGGTGCTCAACGATGTCGGAGCATGCTGACGGCGAGGGCTGTGCAGACCGCGGGCGTGGGCACGCCCAGACGCCGGATGGTGAAGGTGTCGTGGTGGACGTCGAGTCCGCCGGCCAGCCGCTTCCCCTAAGCCGGAAGTGTCGGGCGGCGACAATCAGCCCTCTCGCCGGTACGGATGTTCAGCCAAGCAGCGCAATCGCCTGTCCGACGCGGCCGGCCCAGGACGCCATGCTCAAGCTCGCCACCCAGCTCCCCGACCTGGCCCCTGCCCTGCGCGGGGCAATGTGTATCGCCCGGTGCAGGGGCTACAACATCCTGGTTCAAGATGGCAGTCGATCCAGGCCGCCACATCATGAGTGCGTGGGGCGCCGGAGTCGGTCAGAGCCCACTCGACGTCGGCGAACTTGTCTCCAGGGCGGCATGAGAATGCCCCTGTCGATCTCGTCACTCACCCGATGCCTCCGACCTCGGCCCCCACCCTGAGGTCTCCGGCCGCGTGGGCGTTCCCAGTCAGGCCGACGCCATCTCGAGTACGTGCAGCAAGTCACTGATGTCGGGAAGCAGCCCGGACGAAGGGCTCCGCTCTCCCGGCGGAGATGCCGGGAAAAGCCAGGGCGGCTGCATGATCGCGCCACAGTGCCCTGCGGCGCTTCACCTGTGCGGTGTCGGCGATCTCAACCTTGTTCGATGTGGATCGACTATTTCGACGTGTATCGTAACTATCGATGGTCGTCGAAGCTTGATGGAGGTTGGATGCGCGCGTCGGAGAACGTCCGGCTGCCACAGCCGGAACTGGCCCACGTCGACGTCGGGACCGTGCTCCAGGCCCTGGCCGACCCGGTGCGCATGCGGATCGTGCGGCTACTGGCCCAGGCCGGCGAGGCGCCCTGCGGTGGGCTCGATCTCCCGGTCCAGCGGTCCACGGTCTCCCATCACCTGCGCACGCTGCGGGAGAGCGGCCTGGTCGAGACGGAGTTGCGCGGCAATACCCGCGTAAGCAAGGTGCGCTGGGAGGAGCTCGACAAGCGCTTCCCGGGCCTCCTCACCGCCATCCTCGACGCAGAACCGGCGATCACGGCCGAACCGGCGGACACCGAAAAGGCAGAGCGTTAGATGAGCCGCTACGCGCACCTGGCGTACACGGAGAGCGTGCGCCGGGAGCAGAAGGAGAACGGCAGCGCCTCGGCAGGAGTTCGCGCACTCGCGCGGAGCGACGCGCCGGATCCACTCGGCGCGCATGAGGCGGCGTTCATCGCGGCCCGGGACGGGTTCTACCTGGCCAGCGTCAGCGAGACCGGCTGGCCGTACGTGCAGTACCGCGGCGGTCCGGCGGGCTTCGTCCACGTACTGGACGAGCGGACGCTGGCGTTCGCCGATGTACGGGGCAACCGGCAGTACATCACGACCGGCAACGTCCGCACCGACGGCCGGGTGGCCCTCTTCTTCATGGACTACCCGCATCGAGCCCGCCTGAAGGTCTTCGGACATGCGCGGGTCACCTCCCTCGAGGAAGATTCCGAACTGACGCGGAAAGTGATGGAGAAGCGCACGGACGGGCGAGTGGAACGGCTGATGGTCATCCGCATCGAGGGCCTCAACTGGAACTGCCACCAGCACATCACCCCGCGCTACTCCGAGGCCGAACTCGCCGAGGCACTCGCGCCCGTTCGGGCACGCATCACCGAGTTGGAGGAACAGAACAAGGCCCTACGCGTGCTGCTCGCGGAGCGATGACCTAGCGTCCCTCGTCCCGTCCATGAGCAGCGCGAACCCCCGCGCCAGCTCGTCGGCCGGGGGTGGTTTTCCAGAGTGGGCGGACCGTGCGGGTAGGCGGTGATCCGCACTCGTGGGCGGCGGCCAGCGGATAGACCCGCCTCGGCCCAGCGGATCAGCCTGATCGGCGTGGCGGTGGCCGTGCTCGCCCCGGGCTTGGACACCGTGTCGCCGACGGCCGATCCGCACCGACCCCAGAATCGGCCGCTTGACACACGCACGACTCGAGACCATGTTCGGGACGCCGCCGAGGGTAGGACGCGGAGTAGCGAAAACCCCGCGGCCAGACTCCTTGCTGCGCGTTTCTGCTTACAGGGTCAGCAGTGACTGCGTGATGCGTCGGGAGTCCTCAAGTGGCTTAAGGCTTCCGAGCAAGCCGGCTTCGGCAGTGCCGCCTTCCAGCAAGTAGAACAGGTGGGTGACAATGGTTTCGCGCGCCGACGCGGAAGCGGTGCCATAACGGCTGGGCAGGAGCGCGTCGATCTGCCGGCGGACTTCCGCCTTGTGATCTCGGATGACTTTCATCGCGCGGTGGCCGGCTGGAAGATCCGCGGCTGCGTTGATAAAACCACAGCCATTAACCCCCGGTTCGCGTCGCAGGATATCGAGATAGGAGTCGAAGACCATCAAAGGCGACGGTTCGTCGGCCGACAGCCGGGTTTCGAGTGCCCTTCGCCAGTCCTGGTGGCGTTGGGTCAGGTAAGCGACAACAATGCCATCTTTGGATCCGAAGCAGTCGTAGAGGGTCTTCTTCGTCACATTCGCCGCTTCGGCGATCGTCGCGACACCGACAGCGTTGATTCCCTGTGCGTAGAAAAGTTCGGCTGCGGCGGCCAGGAGCCGCCGTCCCGCCGGCGTCGGCGGCATCCCCTGCGACATGGGCCGACTATACCCACCGGTGGGTTGACACCGCTCCGAACCCTTGACACCCTCGGCGCTATACCGATCGGTATACACCCTGAGAGTCACGAAGGAGTCGCTGTGCGTGCAGTGCTGTTGACGAGGTTCGGGGGCCCGGAGGCCCTGGAGCTGCGTGATGACGTGCCCGATCCCGAGCCCGCGCCCGGGGAGGTGCGGTTGCGTGTCGGGGCGGCGGCGCTGAACAACACCGACGTGTGGACGCGTGAGGGTGCCTACGGGTCCAACGTCGACGAGGGGGTTCAGACCGGTTGGCGCCGTGAGCCGTTCGCCTTCCCGAGGATCCAGGGCGCCGACGTCGTCGGGCGCATCGACGAGGTCGGTGACGGCGTGGAGGCCTCTCGCATCGGCGAGCGGGTCGTGGTGGACCCGATGATCTACACGGGCGGCGAGCGAGAGCTCGTGAACACCGACTATCTGGGCAGTGAGCGCGATGGCGGGTTCGCTGAGCTCGTCACGGTTCCCGCCGCGAACGCGTATGCCGTGGACAGCGCTCTCAGTGACGCGGAGCTGGCGACCTTCCCGACGGCGTACGCCACGGCGATGCGCATGCTCAACCGTGCTCGGCTGGTCGCGGGCGAGGACATCCTCGTGACGGGTGCCTCCGGTGGCGTGGGGTCGGCCTTGGTCCAACTGGCCGGTGTACGTGGCGCCACGGTGTTCGCGATGGCGGGTGAGGCCAAGGCTGAACGCGTGGAGGCATTGGGAGCGAGGGCGGTCATCGGCCGTGATGTCGCCGACATCGCCGGGGCACTCGGACAGCAGGTCGACGTCGTGGCCGATGTGGTCGCGGGCCCGGCCTTCGGCCGGCTGCTGTCGGCGTTGCGGCCTCTCGGCCGGTATGTGGTCGCCGGCGCCATCGCCGGTCCTCAGGTCGACGCGGATCTGCGCACGGTCTACCTCAACCAGCTGGAGGTGATCGGCTCGTCCTTCGGCTCCCATGACGACTTCGCCGCGCTGATCGAACTCGTGGAGCGCGGCGCCATCAAGCCCCTGCTCGGTGCGGCCTACCCGCTGTCCGAACTCGGCGCGGCGCAGGCCGAGTTCGCAGCCAAGGGCTTCTTCGGCAAGATCGTGGTGACGCCATGACGCCGCGGCGGGCACCGGCCGGGTTCGCGACCCTCGCCGGGGACGACATCATCGTCGACGGTGCGCGTCTGGCGTTCTCCATGCAGGGTGAGGGTGATCCCGTCGTCTTCGTCCACGGCACTCCATCGCACTCCTACTTGTGGCGCAACATCGCGCCGCGGGTGCGGGACGCCGGTTTCCAGACCGTGGTCTACGACCTGTTGGGGTTTGGCCGATCCGAGCGCCCGCTAGGGCGCGACACCTCCGTGGCGGCCCAAGCCGACCTGCTCCCCGCCATGTTGGATGTGCTGGGGATCGGGTCGGCCACCATCATCGCCCATGACATCGGTGGAGCGATCGGTCAGATCTTGGCCGTCCACAGGCCCGAGCGGGTACGCAAGCTGATGATGATCGACACGGTGACCTACGACTCGTGGCCATCGGAGACATGGCGGCGGATCATCCGCGACAACGACGACCTGCGCTACGTCCGTGACGAAGGCGAGTTCTCCGCGATGCTCAGCCGGCAACTGCGGATGACGGTTTCCGACCCTGAGTCGATGAACGAGACGATCCTGCGTAACTACCTGCTGCCGCACGACGGAGTCGCCGGTCGGGGTTCGTTCTTCACTCATCAGGTCAGGCACTACGACTCGCGGTACACGCAGGAAATCTCGTCACAACTGCCGTCATTGACGATGCCAGTGCGAGTCGTGTGGGGCGAAAATGATCTGTGGCAGCCCGTCAGCTACGCCGAACGGCTCTGCCGCGACATCCCCGGCGCGCAGTTGTCGATCATTCCCGAGGCCGGCCATTTCCTTCCCGAGGACGCCCCCGAGCGCCTCACCGAGCAGATTCTCGATTTCCTGGACAACACAGCCTGACCACCGTCGCCGACATGACGTTGGCCGCCTGGCCACCGCCGACGGCGCATCTCGGCACGACGCGCTGATCGAGGTCGACAATGCTCTCTACGAGCGAGGGGTGGTGGGATTCGGCCGGTGGAATGAGCGTCGGATGGCGCGATCACGTGACGAGGTCGGCTTCAGGGGGCCAGGTGCCGGATCGTGTTGTGAAGGTGGCTGCGCAGCCTCTGGAGGGTGTGGACGTCGTCGGGTGACACGCGGTGGCCGTCGCTGTCCACCAGACCGCCTTCGGCGAAGGCGTGGATGTACCAGACGAGCATGCGGATGGTCATTCCGGCGTCGAGGTCGTCGGCTATGACCCTGTCCACCTGGGCGATCCATCTGCCGAGCATCGCCCCGCCGAAATGCACGTCCGGGCTGGGCAGGTCGCTGGCGTCCGCCAGCCAGCGGTGCATCCACAGGCCGGGGAACTCTCGGTGGGCCATGCAGTAGTCCAGATAGCGATCGAACATGCGGACCAGGCCATCGGTGTCATAGGTGAACTCGGCCATGACCCCGTCCATGAACTCCACACGTTGCCGGCCCGCCCGTTCCAGGACGGACAGATAAAGCCCCCGCCGGCCGCCATACCGTTCGATCACCTCACGTGTACCGACACCGGACGCCTCAGCGATCATCGCCGTGTCGGTCGCGTCATACCCCAGCTCGCTGAACAGCCGGGCAGCCGCCGCGAACAGCCGTTCTTCCACGGAGTCGTCGTCGTATTCGATCATCTCGCCAACCCATCGGTTTCCTGGAAGGCTACCCAGCTTCACCTGGAGAAACCGTTGCCTGCGACCGCAGATGAGGAGGCCGGGGGGGAGCCCGGGAAGACGCTCGGTGATTGCCCTGGCCCCGAACCTCCACCAGTGTCCGGACCGATCGGCCGCCGCACTCGGGGCTGCTTGACCGCCCATCCGTTCATCTGACGGCCGTACCGCTGATGTCGTCAGGCCGGTTCGGCTGGACGGGCCGGCTCACGCTGGTCGCTTTCATCGCTGGACCCTTGCAGGGCGGCGGTAAGCAACGTGTCGAGCGCCCCCTGGGACGATTGAAGCCTTGTGATCGCCTCGGCGATGCGGCGGCGCTCACGCCGCAGGTCCGCGACCATTCCGGGGCAGCTCGACGGCACGAGCCGTTCACCGTCGTCCTGGACGCAGTGCAGGAGCCGGGCGATGACCGCGGTGGGCAGGCCGGCGGCCAGCAGGACACGGATGTGGCGTACAGCGGCGACGTCCGCTTCGGAGTACTCGCGGTAACCGTTCGGAAGCCGGAGCGGCCGGAGCAGCCCCTGGTCTTCGTAGTAGCGCAGCAACCGCCGGCTGACCCCTGTCGTGCGGGCCAGGGCACCGATCCGCACGTGGCTCCCTCGTTTCTCCAGGTTGACCTTCACACCGATGTGACACCTTAACGTCTCGATCGTCGATCATCTTCCAGCGCAGGGAGCCGATGATGCCGGGAGCAGTGATCACTGGCGCCGGTCCAGGGACCGGCCGGTCGGCCGCCCGCCGGTTCGCACGGCGGGGCCTGCCGGTCGCGCCTGCCGCACAGCACTCCCCGACCCTCGAGGGCACGGCGCAGGCTGTTCTCACCCTTGGCATGCTCGTCATGCCAGTGACACGCGCCGCTCACGACGCTGGAGGCGATCAACGTTGACCGGCATCACAGGAACCGGACGCACTGAGGCGAGCACGAAACGCGCCGCGGACGGTGTCATCGCCGAACTACTGGGCCGCTGGCAGAAAGCCTTCGGCAACCGTTGGACGGCCGACCTAGCCTCCCTGTTCACGGAGGACGCCCTGTTCCAAGGCATCAGCCCGCGGCTGCTGGTGGGCCCGGCCGAGATCTTCGGGTACTACGACAACGTAGCCGAGGGCTCCACGGCGCGCGTGCAAATACTGGGGGCGACCTGGCTGGGCGACCGAATCGTGGGCGGGTTCGCCGATGTGACCTTCACAGCACGCACCGGTGAGACCTTTCCCATACGCCTCTCCGTGGTCGCACAACATTTCGAAGACACCTGGCGAATCTGCCAGTATCACGCAGCAGCACGCTGACCCCTGCAACACCCGACCGGCTGGGGAGGCTGACTTTTCCCTGGCCTGCTCGAATCCCGCCTCATCCGGCCCCGGTGGCGCCAGCGGCCCGCCGGCGTCGGCGTCTACGTCCCAATGACGTTTTCTCACTGACTTTCAGGTGATCCGGCGGTGTTCGAAATGGACTAGGACGAGGGCGGCCCGGACGAGATCGCCGATCCGGCTGGGGCTGAGCGTGATGTGCTGGAGCGTGGTCCAGCGTT
>NZ_JBDPLY010000050.1:0-32627 GCF_039871695.1 Actinomadura sp. B10D3 | reverse complement strand
GGATCCCTGCTGCACTGGACCCGCAAAATGATCGAGATCCGGCAGCGCCACCCCGTCTTCGGCGTCGGCTCCTACGTCGAACTGTCCGCCTCCAACCCCTCCGTCCTGGCCTTCACCCGCGAGATCACCGAGGACGAGAGCCCGTGGGGCGAGATGGACACGATCCTGTGCGTCAGCAACCTGTCGCGCTTCCCGCAGCCGGTGGAGCTGGACCTGCGCCGTTTCGAGGGCTACTCCCCGGTCGAGTGCATGGGCGGCGTCCAGTTCCCGGCCATCGGCGAGCTGCCCTATCTGCTGACGCTCCCCGGGCACGGCTTCTTCTGGTTCCAGCTGGTTCCTCCGGAGAACGGCGGCGCGGACGCTCCTCCCGGCCCCGGCTCGGCAAGGAGCGTCTGACCGTGCTGCCGCCCGCACCGGATCTCGTCCGCCACCTCGCCGCATGGCTGCCACGGCAGCGGTGGTTCGGCGGCAAGGACGGCCCCATCGACGACCTGGCCATCGCCGCCGCCACCGAACTGCACCCCGGCGACCCCGCCCTGCACCACCTCGTCGTCGACGTCCGCCAGAACAGCGGCACCGACCACTACCAGATCCTCCTCGGCGTCCGCCGCGACCTGCCCGACCGGCTCCGCTACGCCGAGATCGGCGCGCCCACCGGTGAGGACGGCGCGAAGGTCCGCCTCTACGACGCCACCCACGACCCGGACCTGACCCGGATCCTGCTGGACGGGCTGGCGCGCGAGGCGTCCGCCGGGCCGCTGCGCTTCCACCGCGCCGGCGGCGCCCCGATCAGGACGGACCTGGCGAGCCTGCCCATCACCTCCGAGCAGAGCAACACGTCCCTGCTGTTCGGCGACGCCTACATCTGCAAGCTGTTCCGGCGGCTCAGCAAGGGCGTCAACCTGGACCTGGAGGTCAACCTCGCGCTGACCCGCGGCGGCTGCCCGCACGCCCCGGCCGTCCTCGGCTGGTTCGACCTCGATCCGGGCGCCCTCGCCGGCGGGACCGGCGAGCCGATCACGCTCGGGCTGCTGTCGGACTACCTGCACACGGGCGCGGACGGCTGGAGCCTCGCCATCGCGAGCGTCCGCGACTGGTACGCGCACACGCCGGCGCCCGGCGACGGCGAGTGGGCGGAGCTGGACGCGAGCGCCGCCGGCGGCGACTTCGCCGCGGAGGCCGAGCGGCTCGGCGCGGCCACCGCCGCGGTGCACCGCGCGCTCGCGGACGCCTTCGGCGTGACGACCCTCCCCGCGGCCGAGGTCCGCTCGATGGCGGCGCGCATGAACGCCGAGCTGACCGGCACTTGCCGCGCGGTGCCCCGGCTGGCGCCGCACGCCAAGGCGCTCACGGCGGCGTTCCTCGACCTGGCCGCGCAGGCGGAGCCGCTGCCCGTGCAGCGCGTCCACGGCGACTACCACCTCGGCCAGGCCCTGCGGACCGAGACCGGCTGGACGCTGCTGGACTTCGAGGGCGAGCCGGCCCGCACGCCCGCCGAGCGCCGGGCCCCCGCGCACCCGCTGCGCGACGTCGCCGGCATGCTCCGCTCGTTCGAGTACGCGGCGCGGTTCCTCATCGCCGGGGCCGGCACGGCGCCGACCGAGTCGGGCCCGTGGCTGGAGACCCGGGCGCACGCCTGGGCGGCGCGCAACCGGGCCGCGTTCTGCCGCGGCTACGCGGCGGCCGGCGGGCCCGACCCGGCGGCGCACGCCGCGCTCATCCGCGCGTTCGAATTCGAGAAGGCGGTCTACGAGGTGCGGTACGAGGCGCGGAACCGGCCGGCCTGGCTGCCCGTCCCGCTGACATCGCTGGCCCATCTGACCGCATGATCAAAGACATAGAAGCGCGCATCCAATTCGGCGTCATGATCATGTAAAATCGGCGCGCTCGTCCAATTCCGGCCCGCTCCCCGGGTACCCGAACTCTCGGCAGGGAGATCACCTGCTCGAAACCGAACGGGGAACGGAGAACACCGGAATGTCCATCGCGCGCCACTCGCACCGAGACGGAAACGAATGCGGAGCATTCGCCGGCCATAACGGCCGCGGCCCGGCGGGAACCCGAAAACAGACGCTGCTCCGCATGGCCGTCACCCTGACGGCGACCGGACTGGCGCTGGCGGTCCCGGCGGGCCCGCAGGCGCTGGCGGCGGTCAATCCGGCGGTGCTGAGAACCCTCCACCTGGACTCGGTGACCATGAAGAAGGTCCAGGCGTACGACAGGTACCGGACGCGGGAGGCGAAGCAGCGCAAGCGTGCGAAGAAGGCCATGCGGTTCGCCCGCAAGCAGATCGGCAAGCCGTACCGGTGGGGCGCCGACGGCCCGCACGGCTACGACTGCTCGGGGCTGGCCATGGCCGCGTGGCGCAGGGCGGGCGTCAAGATCCCGCGGGTCACCTACGCGCAGTACCGCAAGGTGGTAAGGAAGGTGAGGATGAAGGATCTCGAGCCGGGGGACCTCGTCTTCTTCCACGGCCGCAGCCACGTCGGCCTCTATGCCGGGCACGGCCGGTTCCTGCACGCGCCGCACTCCGGGGCGAGCGTGCGCATCGACAAGTTCGGCGCCCGGCGCAAGAGGCAGTTCGCCGGCGCGGTGAGGCCCGGCGCACCGGCCTACAAGGAATGGTCGCCGTCGGTGAAGGAACTCGTCGAGAGAATCGACAGAATGAGCACGGAGAAGCGCGCGGACCAAAAACCGCCAGATAAGGAGCGGACCCCCCAGAATCCGCCGCCTGCCGCTACATTGCCCAAGAAAACCGACAATCCCCCGACGATCGCCCCCCGCCCCGACCCGGCGCAGCAGGCCGCGCCACCCGGCGGCCGCCCCTCGGCGCCGGACGACGACGACTCGGCGGCACCACCGCCGCGGACCGCCGGGACGCCCGGCGGTCCGCCCGGCAGGGCGAAGCCCGGGCCGCGGCCGCGACCCGACCTCCGCAAGATCATTTCAAGCCGGCACCGCCTCTGGCACCGTGGGGAGTCCCTGCCCTGGGCGAAGTACGCCGGCCTCTGACCGGGGACCGTCCGCCGCGCCCGTCGCCGGCATCCGCCGGCCGGGCGCGGCGTGCTTGACCTGGAGCACGCTCCAGATGCTTGGCTGGGAAACCATGGAGTACACGCAACTCGGCCGCACCGGCCTGAAGGTCAGCCGCCTGGTCCTCGGCACGATGAACTTCGGCCCGTTCACGGAGGAGGCCGACGGCCACGCCATCATGGACGCGGCCCTCGACGCGGGGATCAACTTCTTCGACACCGCGAACGTCTACGGGTGGGGCGAGAACAAGGGCCGGACCGAGGAGATCATCGGCACCTGGTTCGCCAAGGGCGGCGGGCGCCGCGAGAAGACCGTGCTCGCCACGAAGGTGTACGCCGACATGGGCGCGGAGGACGCGCCCTGGCCGAACGAGGGCCGGCTGTCCGCGCTGAACATCCGCCGCGCCGCCGAGGCGTCGCTGAAGCGGCTCGGCACCGACCACATCGACCTGTACCAGTTCCACCACATCGACCGGGCGACGCCGTGGGACGAGATCTGGCAGGCGATCGACGTCCTCGTCCAGCAGGGGAAGGTGCTGTACGCCGGCTCGTCCAACTTCCCCGGCTGGAGCATCGCGCAGGCCAACGAGGCCGCCGCCCGGCGCGGTTCCCTGGGCCTGGTCAGCGAGCAGTGCCTGTACAACCTGGCCGAGCGGCGCGCCGAGATGGAGGTCATCCCGGCCGCGCGGGAGTACGGGCTCGGCGTGATCCCGTGGTCGCCGCTGCACGGCGGGGTGCTCGGCGGCGCCCTGCGCAAGGAGCGCGACGGGAGCGGCACGCGCTCCCGGTCCGGCCGCGCGGCCGAGATGCTGGCCGACCCGGCGGACCGGGCCCGCCTGCAGGCCTACGAGGACCTGTGCGACAAGCACGACCTCGACCCCGGGGACGTCGGCCTCGCCTGGCTCCTCACCCGCCCGGGCGTGACCGGCCCGATCGTCGGGCCGCGCGTCCGGGAACAACTCGACTCCGCCGTGCGGGCCGCCGGGCTGACGCTGTCGGAGGAGTTCCTCGCCGCCCTCGACGAGATCTTCCCCGGTCCCGGACCCGCCCCCGAGGCGTTCGCCTGGTAACCGCGACCGACGACCACGCGGGCGAGAGGCCGCCGTCCCGGAACCGGGGCGGCGGCCTCTCGCATGTCCGGACGTGCCGGGACGGCACACGAACGGGACCTACCAGGACGAGCCATGCTAAGTTGCATATGAAAATCGTTATCGTTTTCGGGAGCCTTCATGATCTCAGCTCAGCGCGCCCGCGTCCTCGGAACGGCCGCCGCCGTCGCCGTGTCGGTGGCCGGGCTCGGCGCCTGCGGGTCGTCCGGCGCCGCGGAGCCGGACGGCGGGCCGGTCGCCGTCGTCGCCTCGACCAACGTGTACGGCGAGATCGCACGGCGGATCGGCGGCGGCGAGGTCACGGTGACGTCGTTCATCAGCGACCCCGCGCAGGACCCGCATTCCTTCGAGGCGGGGGCCCGCAACCGCCTCGCGCTCACCGAGGCCGCCGTCGTGATCCAGAACGGTGGCGGCTACGACGACTTCATGGGCACCCTGCTGAAGGGCGCCGGCTCCAAGGCCCAGGTGCTCGACGCGGTCGAGATCTCCGGGAAGACGGCGCCGGCGGGCGAGGAGCTCAACGAGCACGTCTGGTATGACCTGGCCTCCGTCGCGCGGCTCGCCGACCGGATCTCCGCCGCGCTCGCCGAGGCCGCCCCCGAGCACGCGGCGGCCTTCTCCGCGAACGCCGCCTCCTTCAAGGCGAGGCTGACGGCCCTGGAGGGGAAGGTGGCGGCGCTGAAGGCCGCGCACGCGGGCGAGGCCGTCGCGATCACCGAGCCGGTGCCCGGCCACCTGCTGGAGGCGGCCGGCCTGGAGAACGAGACGCCGGAGGAGTTCAGCGAGGCGATCGAGGAGGGCGACGACGTCCCGCCGAGGGTGCTGCGGGACACGCTGGCGCTGTTCTCGGGCAAGAAGGTGAAGGCGCTCGTCTACAACGCGCAGACGAGCGGGCCGCAGACCGAGCAGGTGAAGCGGGCGGCGGAGGACGGCGGCGTGCCCGTGGTGCCCGTCACCGAGACCCTCCCGGCCGGCCAGGACTACCTCACCTGGATGGACGGCACCATCACCGCGCTCCAGAAGGCGCTGTCGTGATCGCGCTGCGCGGCGCCGCCCTCTCCTACGGGGCGCGGACCGTGTGGCGCGGACTGGACCTGGACGTGGCGGAGGGCGAGTTCCTGGTCGTCGTCGGGCCGAACGGGTCGGGGAAGACGAGCCTGCTCCGGGTGCTGCTCGGCCTCCAGCGGCTCTCCTCGGGGACCGTCACGGTGGACGGGCGCCGGCCGCGCCGGGGCGGCGACGCCGTCGGCTACGTCCCGCAGCACCGGTCCGTCCCGCCGCACACCCCGCTCCGGGCGCGCGACCTGGTGCGGCTCGGCGTCGACGGACACCGGTGGGGGCCGTGGCGGCCGCGCCGCGAGACCCGCCGCCGGGTCGAGGACGTCCTGCGGGACGTGGGCGCCGCGCCGTTCGCGGACGTCCCGCTCGACCTGCTGTCGGGCGGCGAGCTGCAGCGGGTGCGGGTGGCGCAGGCGCTCGCGTCGGACCCGCGGGTCCTGCTCTGCGACGAGCCGCTCTCCTCGCTGGACGACGAGCACCAGCGGATCGTGAGCGGGCTGGCCGACCGGAGGCGGCGCGAGCACGGGACGGCCGTCGTGTTCGTCACCCACGAGGCCGGCCCGGTCCTGCCGTTCGCCGACCGCGTCCTGGACATGGGCGAGCTCCGGCCCGCGGCGGCGCCGGCCCTGCGGGCCGGGTCGCCCGCCCCGCGCCGGGAGACGGCATGAGCTGGCACGCGATATGGCACGAGATCTTCAACTTCGAGGACTACGGGGCGCTGCTCGGGCTCGTCCGCACCTCGCTCGTCGCCGGGGCCGTCCTCGGGCTCGTCGGCGGCCTGGCCGGCACGTTCGTCGTCATGCGCGACCTCGCGTTCGCCGTGCACGGCATCAGCGAGCTGTCGTTCGCCGGCGCGGCGGCCGCGCTGCTGCTCGGCGCGAGCGTGGCGGCCGGCTCGGTCGCCGGCGCGCTCGCCGCCGCCGCGCTGATCGGGGTGCTCGGCGCCCGCGCCCGCGACCGGGGCTCGGCAATCGGCGTGCTGATGCCGTTCGGGCTCGGCCTCGGCGTGCTGTTCCTGTCGCTGTACAAGGGGCGGTCGGCCAACAAGTTCGGCCTCCTCACCGGTCAGATCGTCGCGATCGACACCCCCCGGCTGTCCTGGCTGCTGGCGACGTCGGCGGTGGTGCTGGTGTGCCTCGCCGTCATGTGGCGCCCGCTGGCGTTCGCGAGCCTCGACGCGGACGTGGCGGCGGCGCGGGGCGTGCCCGTCCGGGCGCTGTCGACGGCGTTCATGCTGGTGCTCGGCCTCGCGGTGGCCGTGTCGGTGCAGGTCGTGGGGGCGCTGCTGGTGCTCGCGCTGATCTGCACCCCGGCCGCGGCGGCGGTCCGGGTCACCGCGTCGCCGGTACTCGTGCCGGTGCTGAGCACGGTCCTCGCGACCGTGTCGGTGGTCGGCGGCATCCTGCTGTCGATCGGCTCCAGCATCCCGATCAGCCCGTACGTCACGACGGTCTCGTTCCTGCTGTACGGCGCCTGCCGCGCGGCGGGCGCCGTCCGCGCGCGGCGCGGGTGGACCGGGCGGCGCGGCGCCGCCCGGCTCGACACCGTCCCCACATGATCTCTTGGTGCCCGCCCGGCCCGGTGCGCCCGGCGGGCACCGCCCGCCAGCCGCCGTTCCGGATATGCCGGACCCGCGTTCGCCGGGACCTTGCGATTCGCTTACCCGGGCGTGGGCATCGCGGCGACCGGCACGGGAATGATCCGGGCGCTTGCGACTTACGGGGCGATTGGAAGGGGCGCGATGTGGGCTTTCGCGGGCCGTGACACCGCTATCGACCTGGGCAGCACGACCGTGCGGATGCATGTACGGGACCGCGGCGTCGTGTGCCGGGAACCGTCGCTGCTCGCCCGGTGCCGGCACACCGGGCGGATCCTGGCCCTCGGCTCCCCCGCCAGGGACATGGCAGGGCGCAACCCGGACGTCACCCTCGTCCGGCCGATCCGCGAGGGCGCGCCGACCGAGACCGACGAGGCCGAATACCTGATGCGGCACCTGGTCCGCCGCCACCACCGGCGCCATTACACGGCGCGTCCCCGGCTGGTCGTCACCGTGCCGAGCGGGATGACGTCCGTCCACTACCGGGCATTGCAGTTCTCCGCCTTCCAGGCCGGGGCGCGGCGCCTCACCCTCGTGCCGACGCCGATCGCCGCCGCCATCGGCATGGGCCTCACCTCGTCCGGGCGGTCCGAGATCACCGTGATCGCCGACATCGGCGCGGACCTCACCGACGTCGGCGTCATCTCCTTCGGCGGCCTCGTCTCCTCGCACACCGCCCCCATCGGCGGGTCGGCCTTGGACCGTGCCATCGTCGCGCAGGTCCGCCGCGAGCACGGCGTGGTGCTCTCGCCGTCCGCCGCGGAGGCCGCGAAGCTGGAGGTCGGCGCGGTGCCGCCGCTCGGCCGGCACCCGGTGCGGCAGACCGTCGTCAACGGCCGCGACATCACGACCGGCATGCCGCGCGGGCTGGTGCTCACCACCGTCGACGTCGGCCGCGCGATCGCCGGGCCGGTCGCGCGGATCGTGGACGCCATCCGGGCCGGCCTCGCCGGCTGCTCGCCCGAGATCTCCGGCGACCTGCTCGGCGTCGGCGTCACCCTCACCGGCGGCTGCGCGCGGCTGCCGGGGCTGGAGCGGCTGATCCACGACCGGACCGGGCTGGACGCGCGGCTCGGCGACGACACCGGCGACGCCGCCGTGCTCGGCGCCGGGGAGGTGCTGCGCTCGGCCCGCTCGCCCGAGCCGTCCGCCCGCGCGGGCTCCCCGCGCCCGCATCTGCTGACGGCCGTGCCCGAGTACTGACCCCCGGGTCGTTTCCGCTACGCGAGGTGCACCGCCGCGTCACGATGGGTGCATGGCCTTCGAAGGGATGCCGGGACACGACGTGATCAACGTCGCCGGCGAGCTGGAGCCGGTGGCGGCCGTCCGCGACCAGGAGGCCGCCGAGCGGCGGCGCGCGTACCCGCGCCTCGCGGAGCTCGGGCCGCCGGTGTTCGGCGTCGCCGAGCAGGCGGGCGGGGTGTGGCGGATCCTGCGGCTCAGCGCGCGGGCTCCCCGCGAGGCGCGCGCCGATCTCGGCGGGCACCTGCGCGAGGCGGCCGGCGGGCACGGCACGGCGGTGCGGGAGGAGATGCTGCGCCTCGCCGCCCTGCTCGCCCCGGCGGGCGGCGAACCGGACGCCCGCGACGAGTGCGCCGCCGGACCGCTGCGCTACCGGATCGTCCGCGTGCCCGGCTTCGCCCGGTTCGGCAACGACGGGCCGGAGCCCGCCCGGGTGACCGACGGCGAGTCCGGGCCGCTGCGCTCGTTCCGGATCGACCCGGCCGCCCCGGTCGCCCCGGCGGACGCGGCGCTGCGGCTGGAGCTGCTCGGCCTGCTGCCCGCCGCCGGGACCGTCCCCGACGCGCTGCGCCGCGAGGCCGCCGCCGCGGTCCGGGCGTATCCGGGGGTGGTGCTGCTGCCGCCGCGGTTCGACGTCCTGGAGGACCGCGACGACCACTGGTGCCAGGTCACCGGCGGCACCGGTCCGCAGGACGCGCGCACCGCGCTGGCGTTCTACTTCCGGGTGCTGCTGCCGAAGGAGACGCAGGAGGGGTGCGCGCCGGCGAGCCCGGGCGAGCTGGCCGAGTACGCCCGGGCCGCCGACCGGGTCGAGGCGGGGGACGGCGTGGAGTTCGTCGCGTGCGGGCGGCGGTTCCGGATCGTCCGCGTCACCAGGATCGTCCGCGTCGGCCCGGACGGTCCGGAACCGGCCCGCCCGTCGGACGACCGGACCCCGCCCCGTTAGAGTCCGGTGCCATGAGCGACGCACCCGGCCGGGACGGCACCGGCGCCCCCCGGCTCCAGGAGGTCTCCGAGGGGATCTTCGCCTACGTCCAGCCCGACGGAAGCTGGTGGATCAACAACACCGGATTCCTCGCCGGCGAGCGCGGCGTCGCCAGCGTCGACGCGTGCTCGACCGAGCGCCGCACCCGCGCGTATCTGGAGGCGATCCGGTCGGTCACCGACCGGCCCGTCCGCACGCTGGTCAACACGCACCACCACGGCGACCACACGTTCGGCAACTACCTGTTCTCCGGGGCGACGGTCGTCGGCCACGAAGGGACGCGGGAGGGCGCGCTCGCCTGGGGGAAGCCCTTCGACGAGCCGTACTGGACGAAGGTCGAGTGGGGCGACGTCGAGATCGAGCCGCCGTTCCTCACCTACGCCGACGGCGTGACGCTGTGGGTGGACGACCTGCGCTGCGAGGTCCGGCACGTCGGGACCCCCGCGCACACCACCAACGACTCGGTCGTGTGGATCCCGGAGCGGCGCGTGCTGTTCAGCGGCGACCTGGTGTTCAACGGCGGCACCCCGTTCCTGATGCAGGGGTCGATCGCCGGCGCGATCACGGTCCTGGAGGAGGTCGTCGCACCGCTCGGCGCGGAGACGATCGTCCCCGGCCACGGGCCGGTCGGCGGGCCGGAGCTGATCGAGCCGGTGCTGGCCTACGCGCGGTTCGTCCAGGCGACCGCCGCGGCGGCCAAGCCCGCCGGTCTGACCCCGCTGGAGGCGGCGCGGGAGGCCGACCTCGGCCCGTTCGCGGAGCTGACCGACTCCGAGCGGATCGTCGGCAACCTGCACCGGGCCTACGCCGAGCTGGACGGGGTCGAGCCCGGCGGCGCGATCGACCTGGCCGGCGCCCTCAACGACATGATCGCCTACAACGGCGGCCGGCCCCTCACCTGCCGCGCGTAGCGCTTCGCCGCCCCTCGCCGCGGTGCGGCCGGGTCAGCGGAGCTCGGCCGTCGTGACGAGGCGGATGTGCGCGGTCGCCCAGGCCCGCGTGAGGTGCCGCGGGTCGTCCCCGCCGAGCGCGGCGGCCAGCGCGGCGACGGTTTCGGCCGCGGTGCGCAGCCCGGCCCGTTCCAGGTTCTCCGCGGCGCGGCCGATGCGGTCCCGCGACGACGTCGACGCCCGCAGCAGGCCGCGCTGGGCGGCGTCGGCGCAGGCGGTGAGCGCCTCGTCCAGGGCCTGCGCGAGCGGGTCGGGGACGGGCGGGGGCGGGCCGCCCAGCGCGGCGGTGCCGTCGCCCGGGGCGAGGTCGGGCACGACGACGCCGTCGTCCGTCATGACGGCGAGCGGGTCGATGAGCAGCCGGCCGCGGTCCCGGCGGACGGCGCCGCTGATGTGGCGGGGCCCCGCGGCGAGCGCCTCGGCGAGGGCGTCCAGCGCCGCGGGACGGTGCGGGCTGTAGTCGGCCGAGACCGTCACCGTCGTGCCCGCGGCGTCGGCGACCAGCGCGTCCAGGCGCTGCGCGCCCGGGTGGTAGCCGATGTCGCGGACCTCGGCGACCGCCACGACGCGGACCAGCTCGGCCTCGATCCGGGGACGGACGAGGCGGGGCGGCAGCGCGTCGAGGGCGCGCCCCTCCGCCGCCAGGTCGCGGACGAGGATCGTCCCGGGCAGGGTCTCCCACGCGTCGCCGAGCGGCGTGACCGTGGTCTTCGCGACCCGGCCGGCGGTGACCCGGACAACGCGGCGGGCGCTGCGGGCGGCGCTCTCGGACACGACGTTCGCGGCGGCGAGCGAGCGCAGCGAGGCGCCGAGGATCCGGCGGCCCGCCAGGTCGGCGCCGGTGAGCCGCTCGTCCTCGGGGACGTCCCAGCGGCGTCTCAGGACGAGCACGACCCCGGTGCCGGTGTGGGCGAGGTGGACGTCGGCCGTCCGGGTCCTGGAGGTGCCGCCGATCCGGCAGCCGAGGGCGGCGAGGCGGACGCGGCGCAGCGGCGTCTCCGCCGGCTCGCTCGTGCCGAGCACCTGGGCCCGGTCCGCGCCGCCGGCCGCGGCGCGATGCCGGGCATGGACCTCGGCGAGCAGCTCCGCGATCCGCCCGGGGTCGTGGTCGGCGCGGCGCTCGTGGTAGGCGGTGAGCTGGGCGGCGAGGTCGTCCAGCGCGCCGGCCGGCCAGTGCAGGCCGAGGCCGGCCAGCTCGGCGGCGGTGCGCTGCAGCGCGCCGGGCAGGACGGGGCCGGCGTGCGCGGCGCCGTCCAGCAGGAGCTGGTCGGCGAGGTCGAGCGCCGCGTCGAGCACCCGCTCCGGCCCGGCGCCGGCGACCGGTCCCGCCCCGCCGACGAGGAGGCGGGCCTCGCCGCCGGTCGGGCCGCGCTCGTCCGCCGCCCGGAAGGCCCACGCGGCCAGCACGGTCATCTCGCCGCGCACCGACGCGCTCGCGTCGGTGTCCACGTAGCCGAGCTCGCCCGGCACGAGGAAGCGGACGGTGCAGGTCGGCAGCTCGACCTGCGCCACCGGGTCCTGCGCGGTGGGGCGGCGGATCCTGGCGGAGTAGCCGGTGCGCAGGGTGCGCCGGGCGGCCGTGACGGCCCGCTGCCCGACCACCGCGGCCAGCGTGTCGTCGTCGAACGCCCCGGGTGACCAGGCGGCGTCGGGCTCCGGCCCGGAGCCGTCCGGCGCCGGGTCCGCCGCGTCCGCGGCGGTGCGCTGGTAGGCCAGGACGAGGCAGATCCGGTGGCGGCACGTCCCGGTCGCCGCGCAGGAGCAGGCCGCCGCCTCCAGCCCCGCGCCGGCGGGGAGGGACGTCGTGGTGCCGTCGGGGAACGTGCCCTCGACGCCGCCGTCGGGGGACACGGCGATCCCGGGTCCGTTGCCGGCGTCCAGGTCCTTGGCCGCGCGCTTGACGAGCCCGCGGTTGGCGAGGGCGGCGAGCGCGTCCGGGGTCAGCGCCAGCAGGTCCGTGCGGGTCATCGGCCGATCCGTTCGGCGACGAACGCGGCGAGCTCCCCGGGGGTCATGGCGCCGACGTGGGCGCCCTCGTCGGCGAGACGCTGCGCGGTCCCCCGGTCGTAGGACGGGTTGGCGTGCTCGTCGAGCGCGGCGAGGCCGAGCACGTGCGTGCCCTGCTGCACCAGCCGCCGCACCTCCAGGACGAGCCGCTCGGTGTTGCCGCCCTCGTAGAAGTCGGTGATCAGCGCGACGATCGCCCGGCGCGGGTTCTCCACGAGCCCCGCCCCGTACCCGACGGCCTTCGCGATGTCGGTGCCGCCGCCGAGCTGGACCTTCATCAGCAGCTCGGCGGGATCGGTGACGTCGGCCGTCAGGTCGACCACCGAGGTGTCGAACGCGACCAGGTGCGTCTTCAGGCCGGGCAGGCCCCACAGGCACGCGGCCGTGACGGCCGAGTGCACGACGGACCCGAGCATCGACCCCGACTGGTCGACCAGCAGCACGAACTGCCACTGCTCGACATGCCGCCGCGTCCGGGAGACGAACCGGGGGTTCTCGATGTAGAGCCGCTTCTCGTCCGGACGGTAGTGCGCGAGGTTCGCGCGGATCGTCGCGCGGAAGTCGAAGTTGCGGGAGTTCTTGATCCGGCTGGGCCGCCGCGTCCGGGTGCCCTGGAAGCTGCTGCGCACCTCGGTGGCGAGCTTGTCCATGAGCTGCCGGACGACCGTCTCGACGATCCGCCGGGCGAGCGCGAGCACCTCGGGGTTCATCAGGTGCTTGGTGCGCAGGACGGCGCGCAGCAGCGTCGCGTCGGGCTCGATCCGGGCGAGGACGGCCGGGTCGGTGACGACCTCGTGGATCTCGTACCGCTCGACGGCGTCGCGTTCGAGCCGCTCGATCGTCTCCTTGGGGAAGAGCCGGTGCACCGCGTCGAGCCAGTCGACTGTGGTGAGGCGGGACGGCCCGTCGCCGCCGGTCCGGTCGTCCGACCGGGCGGCGTCGCCGCCGGCGCCGCGCCGGACGCCGCGCTCGCCGAGTTCGGGGTCGCGGCCGTAGAGCCAGTCGAGCGCGGCGTCCCGTTCGGCGGCCGCGCCGCCGGGCGCCCCCAGATCCGGCTCGGCCGGTGTGCCGAGGACCAGGCGCCAGCGTTCCAGATCCGGCGGGCTCACGACCCTCCCTCCCCCAGCCCCGCCGCGGCGAGGGCTCGATCGACCCGCGTCTCCAGGGCGCGCGCCTCGGCGGCGAGGGCCGGCGAGGCGGGCGCCCGCAGCAGCGAGCGCGCGGAGCCGCGCAGGCCGCGGCGCTCCAGCAGCCCCGCGGCGATCGTCTCGCGTTCGCGCGGCGGGAAGAACTCGAACGCCTGCCGCAGCGCGGGCAGCGCCACGAGGAACTCCTCGTCGGTCAGGCCGCAGACCAACTCGTCGAGGACGCCGAGGACGGACGCGTCCGGGTCGAGTACCTCCTGCCGCGCCAGGGCGAACAGGCCGGCGAGCCAGTCGCCGAACGTGCGCGGGCCGGCCGCGCCCCGCACCGCCTGCGCGGGGTCGCGGGTGTCGCCGAGGGTCCGCCCGAGCCCGAACGCGGCGCCCCGCAGATCGGGCGGGGCGTCCGGATGGGCGGCGACGCGGCGGGCGACGCCGAGGGCGGCGTCCCGGTCCAGGCCGAGCGGGCCGGCGGCGTGCAGCAGCGCGTCCCGGGTCGCGGCGAGGGCGCGCAGCCGGCCGAGGTCGGCGGGGGCGGGCCCGCCGCGGATCCCCTCGACCAGCCACAGCACGCGGAGCACGCACTCCTCGATGACCGTCCCGAACAGCGGGCTGCCGGCCGTGCCGAGGACGCGGTCGTGCCGCCACAGGCCGAGGACGGTGTCCAGCGCGGCACCGAGCCCGGCGATGTCGGACGACCCCGCGACCCCGGCGGCGATCGACGCGGCGATCCGGCCGGACTGGTCGGTGCACCCGCACAGCGCCGCGTCGAACAGCGCGCCGGCGAGGGACCGCATGTCGGTGCCGGCGGCGGTCACGCGCTCGTCCAGGACCGCCGCCGCCGCGGCGGCGAGGGTCGGCCCGTACGCGCCCGCCTCGATGAGCGCGGAGCGCCGCCGCCCGTCGTGGTCGGCCACGTCCAGGACCCAGCGCTCCTCCAGGACCGGGTCGGTGCCGGCCGTGGGCCCCGACTCGCGCTCGGCACCGGGGATCCGCAGGGCGCGCAGGCGGTGCAGGGCGCGGCTGCGCTCCAGCCCGCGCGCTGTCGCCAGCTTCAGGTGGAACCGCCCGCCGCGGTCGAGGCCGAGCCGCTCCAGTTCGGCGGTCGCGCCGTGCACGAGCGGCGGCGCGGGCGTGCGAGGGTGCAGCCGGCCGGTGCGGTCGCCGCTCAGCGCGGCGACCATCTCGACGACGGCCGGGTGGGCGCCAGGAGCGAGGGCGCCGCGGGACGTCCAGGGCAGCCGCTGGTCGAGGTCGTCGTTCACCAGCGCGGACACCAGGCCGTCCAGCAGGTCGGTGCGGGCGGGCGCGCGGTGGCCGCGCAGCCGGGTGAGGCCCTCGGTGAGGGTGCGGGCGGCGATCAGGTCGGCGGTCGAGACCACCTGCCGGCGCGCGCGCAGCCGCGCCACGACCCTTTCGGTGAGGCCGGCCGCGGCCCCCTCCGGGCCGCTCTCCCAGAGGCACTGGTAGTACTCGGGCGACGGCATGCCCGACTGGTATCCGGTGAACGCGTCGAGCCGCCGGAAGGAGTAGGGCACGAGGAAGCTGCCGCCGGTCGCGCCCTCGGGGGGCTCCGGCACGTCCGGCCACCGGGTGTCGCCGGTCGATGCGAGGGCCTCCAGGGCGGGCTTGTGGAAGCCGCCCGTCACCACCACGACGGGGCGGTCGCCGGCGGCCGCGGCGGCCGCGCGGATCCACGCCGCCATGTAGGACTCCCGGGCGGTGTCGTCCTCCCCGGCCTCCGTCTCGCCGCGCAGCAGGGCGAAGTAGGCGTCGAGCCGCTCCGCCGCCCCGTCGGGGTCGATCTCGAAGAGGTGGTCCCAAAGGATGTCGCTGTTGTCGACGGAGAACTCGCGGCACAGCCGGGCGGTCACCTCCGCGTAGCGGAGCTCGGCGTCGGCGTACCGGTTGCTGCGGCCGGCGAAGGCGGGGTGCCACGCCGGCAGGTCGATGAACCGGAGTTCCGCGCCCGCCTCCCGGCCCTCGCCGAGGGCGACCCACTCCGGCGAGTACGCGCAGAACGGCGACCACGAGGCGTGCACGCGCTCGGCGTCCCGGTGGTAGCTGAAGATCGCGACGGGCGGCTCGTGGCCGAGGAGCAGCTCGTCCACCCGCGACCCGAAGTCGGCGGGGCCCTCCACCAGCACGTACGCGGGGCGCAGCCGCCGGATCGTGTCCCGGACGAGCCGCGCGCACGCGGGGCTGTGGTGCCGCACCCCGATGAACGTGACCGCCATCAGCCGGGGAGCAGGTGCCGGGCGGCGTGCAGCGCCTCCCACTGCTCGCCGCCGCGGCGCGCCGCCTGCCGCTCCAGGTAGCGGCGCAGCCGGGCGAGGTCGTCGGGGCTGTCCTTGGCGGCCGTCCCGGCGAGGCACTCGACGATGTCGGCGGCGCCGCCCGGCCCGCCGCGCAGGAACCAGCCGCGGACGCCGATCTGGTGCGCGACCGACACCGCCTCGGCGGTGCTCATCACCGCCGACAGCCGGTCCATCGGCCGGCCCTCGCCGGTCGTGGCGTTGCGCAGCTCCCGGAACGTGGTGACCAGCACCTCCAGGACGTCCCGGCGCGGCGCGACGCCGACGCCGCTGCGCTCCAGCAGCCGGGTCGCCTCCTGCTCGACCAGGTCCAGCTCGGTCGCGAAGTCGGCGATCGGGAACACCGTCTCGAAGTTGAACCGCCGCTTGAGCGCCGCGCTCATCTCGTTGACGCCCCGGTCGCGGGTGTTCGCGGTCGCGATGACGTTGAACCCGTCCCGCGCGAACACCATCGCGTCCGGCCCGGACAGTTCCGGGACCGCCAGGACCCGGTCGGACAGCGGCGACAGCAGCGAGTCCTGGACCTCCAGCGGGCAGCGGGTGATCTCCTCGAACCGGACGATCTTCCCCTCGGCCATGCCGGTGAGCAGCGGCGCCGGCACGAGCGACCGCGTGGTCGGCCCCTCCGACACCAGCAGCGCGTAGTTCCAGGAGTACTTGATCTGGTCCTCGGTGGTGGCGGCGCCGCCCTGGATCGTCAGCGTGGACGCGCCGCCGACCGCCGCGGCGATCAGCTCCGACAGCAGCGACTTCGCCGTCCCCGGCTCGCCGACGAGCATCAGCCCGCGGCTCGTGGCGAGGGTGACGAGGGCCCGGTCGATGAGGGCGGTGTCGCCGACGAACTTGCGGGTGACGCCGAGCGCCTCGTCGCCGACGATGAACCGCCGCGCGGCGGTCAGGCTCAGCGCCCAGCCGGGCGGCACCGGCCCGGAGTCGTCCTCGCGGAGCCGGTCCAGCTCCTCGGCGAAGCGCACCTCCGCCGGCGGCCTCTGGTGGCGGTCGGCGCCGCTCATCGCTCCGCCGCCTCGGCGAGCGTGGTCAGGTCGGAGAGGATCTCGGACGCCATCACGTCGTCCAGCTCGCCGAATGTCAGCGGATCGTCCTTGCGGTACCGGTAGTCGTCGAGTTCCCTCCCGTACCACACGTAGTCGAGGATCTGATGGTCGCCGGTGGCGTCCACATTGCCGACCGAGATGCCGGGATCGAGGTCGATCAGGACGTAGCGGCCGGCGGCGACCTTCCGGGAGATCCACCGCTCGCCGCCCCCGTCCAGCGGCACGCCGCGCTCCCAGCCGAGCGTGACGAGCCCGAGGACCTTGCCGAACGGGACCTTCAGCTTCTCGAACCGCTCCAGCCGCTCGCTGTTCCGCTCGTCGTCCGTCAGCGTGTGCACCGCGCGGGTCAGCTGCGGGAACGGCTGCGTGATCTCGTAGTCGGCGAGCACCTCCGACCAGGTGCCGAGGGTGGCGCCGAGGTGCAGCGGATGGGCGATGCCGACCCGGGCCGACTCGGGGAGGGTGAACGCGTCGTCCTCGGCGTCGGCCAGCGTCCTGTCCTCGGCGATGCGGAACGCGGTGGTGGTGCCGCCGTCCTCGCAGATCCAGACGAGGCGGCGGGCGATGTGCCAGACGAGGGGGTGGCGGACGATGAACGCGTCGAACTCCGCCGGGGTCCACCGGCGCTGTGTCACCATGGCCTGCTCCAGGCGCCGGAGCTGGTCGGAGGCGACGGTCCGGACGTCCTTCTTCAGCCCAGCGAACGCCTTGTAGGCGGCCGGCGCGAGGTCGGGGTCGTCCTTGGCGCCCGGCTTGGGCAGGGCCTTGCGGTGCTTGCCGTCCTCGTCCGCGACGAACGGCTTGAGCTGCTCGTCGAACCGGACGAGGAAGCGGCGCGGCCCGTAGTCGAGCACCATGCTCCCGTCGGCGTCCAGGCCGAAGTCCGGGACGAGCCGGTCCGCGAGCTGCTCGGTGGAGAGGCCGAGCCGCTCCGCGACCTGCCGGATCCGCTGCTGCGCCTCGTACTGCAGGCCCTTGAACTTGACCTTCTGCGCGATGCCGTGCAGATGCATCAGCGCCACGTCCGAGCCGATCTCGGCGAGGACGCCGAGGCCGTTGACGGCGTTCTTGTGCCCGCCAGCCCCCGGCCAGGCCCGGATGACCGGCGTCAGCCGCCGGACGGTCTCGTCGTCGCCGAGGCGGCCGAGCTGGCGCAGCGCCCAGCCGTCCTTGGACGGGTTCCCGGCTCCCCGCCACTGCTCGAACAGCGCCCAGCCGAACTCGGCGAGCGAGTCCGGCTCGCACGCCTCTTTCAGCTCGTCCGTCCGATGGGGGGTCTGGAGGGTCAGCAGGTCGATCAGGTGGCGGGCGGTGTCCAGCGGCAGGGCGCGCTCGCGGCCACGCAGCAGCACCTGCGGGAGCGGCGCCGGGTCCACCCATGCACCGACCTTCGCGGGCTGGTCGAGGCCCGTCTCGGCGGGAGCCAGGGACAGCAGTTCGGCGACCGCGCCGGCGGCCTCGTCGCCATGGGCGCCGCGGGCGGCGTCCGCGACGGCCGCGATCCCGTGCTCCTCCTTCAGGTACCGGAGGGCGGTCTCGGCGTGCCGCCGGTCCTTGACCTTCTTCCCCAGCGCCGCGGGGACGAGCAGCGGTGCCGCGGCCGGCCCGTGCCGGTCGAGCCACGCGCGTGCGGGGGCGAGGAACGAGCCGCGCTTGGTGGCCCATTCGGCCACGATCATGGCGACACCGGCGTCCAGGCACGGCATCAGCGGGTCCACGGCGAGCTCCGGAGCCGTCGACGACGTCGGCGTGACCGCGGGCAGCGCGTCCAGCCCGTACCGGGCCAGGAGGACCCGCTTCCATTGGTGGGCGTAGGCCGGGCGGCTGTACTTGAAGTCGCGCAGGAGAGGACGGATCAGTTCCTCAGGCCCGTGCACCAGGAGCTGCAAGGGGGCGGTCTTGTGCATGCCGCTGCGGTACGCCTCGGCGAGCATCTCCCAGTCGTCGCTGTCGGGCTTCGCGATGTGCGGGTCGCTCTCCAGCCACTCCTGGCGCTCGCCCTCCCGCCACGCGATCCGGGACTCCGGAACGCTCAGGCCGGTCAGGACCGGGCGCCGGGGATGCAGCCACGGGCGCTCGGTGAGCACGGCGGGCAGCTCGTCCGGCGCCGCGTCGGGGACGCGCGCGGACGTGTCGGCGACGCGCCCGACGACCGCGGCGACGTCCTCCGGCAGGTCGGGCAGGACGGCGGCGACCAGGCCGGCGTTGGCCGCGGCGTGGCTGCGGAGCATGTCGTGCTCCCCCGCCCGCGCCAGCATCCGCAGCGCCCGGACGGGGAAACGGCGGGCCGCCTCGCCCAGTGCGGCCCGGACGTGCTTCTGGTCCAGCCGGTCGATCAGTGCCTGGAACGCCTCGTCCGACGGCAGGAGGGCGATCGTCTCCAGGATGCGCTTGCGCTCCTCCGCCTCCAGGTACCC
The DNA here is from genome assembly GCF_039871695.1 of Actinomadura sp. B10D3. Lineage (NCBI taxonomy): Bacteria > Bacillati > Actinomycetota > Actinomycetes > Streptosporangiales > Thermomonosporaceae > Actinomadura > Actinomadura sp. B10D3. Next base: position 13,717 of record NZ_JBDPLY010000050.1, on the reverse strand, counting down.
GCTGCCGGCCTCCGCGGCCAGCCACGGCAGCGCGTCCGCGCCGAGCCCGTCCGCCAGCGTGATGAGCAACCCCCGGTTCGCCTGGCCCCAGAAGAGGCCCCGCGCCATGATCGGGGTGGTGAGCTGGTCCCCCCTCCCGAGGGCCCCCGCCGCCATCCACAGCAGGTCGTAGCGGCGCTGCGGCGGGATCGGCTCGGCGCAGCACTCGTCCACCCAGTCCTCGCGCGTCGGGACCAGGTACGACACGAGCCACCGCGTGACCCAGCCCGACCTGTGCTCCGCCAGGCGGTCGACCGCGTCGGTGTAGACGGGTTCGTCCGCGGCGGCCAGCAGGTTCCGGACGCGCCGCGCGTCGTCCAGCGGCACCGCGACCTTGTGATCGTCCGTCAGGTGGACGGCGCCCGCCTTGGTCCCGAGGTCCGCGAACTCCGCCTCGGTACGGCTCAGCTCGACCAGCGCGCACGCCGCGAACGGGACGCCGTGCTCGACGATCCAGGCGCCGACGAAGGCGCGGTGCACCTTGTCCCTGTGCGGCGACCCGGGCCGCCCGGCGCACGTCGCGACGACGGCCGCGACCGCCGCGGCCCCGTACGGATCGGCCTCCCCGTCCAGATGGCGCCGCGCGGCCTCGGTGAGGGCCGGGTCGCCCGCGCCGCCCTCCCGCAGCGCCCCGATCCTGTCGCCTTCCTGTGCGATGAGGCCCCGGACGGCGTCCGGCGCCGCCGCGTCGACCTTGACCGCGGGGCCGGGCGCACCGCCCCGCCGGGCGTGCAGCGACCGCCGCCACGCGTCCGGGATCGTGAGGACGTCTTCGCCGGGGAGGTGATCTTCCATGTCGCCCAACCGTAGAGGAGCACGCCGACAAATCCGCTTGTTCCGGCGAAGACGGGCCGGTGAGGGGGCAGGAACCCGGCCGCGGTCGGGGCCGTCGAAAGGAGAACCGTTCGCGACCGGAGGAGTGGGGCGATGGGGATGGCTCGACCGGCCGGCTCCCGGGCCGAGGTGATGTCACGGGTTCAGGCGGCCGTCCAGGCGACCGCGTCCACGCTGGTGCCCACACCGGACGGCTTCGACGTCCACACCAGCTCGCCGGTTCGGCACCGGAACACGCTCGCCGGGGTGACGCACCACGTCCGGCTGGACGAGCGGACCTGGACGTTCACCATCACCGGCGAGATCCGCGGGCGGGACGCGGACGGCGGCCGTTCGACGCAGCGCGGACGGTACTCCTACAAGAGCTTCGACATGACCTTCGGCCGCCGCAAGGACGGGACGTTCGGGAAGCTCGACGAGCAGCGGTTCCGCACGGACGACGCGCGCCGGCTCATCGTGGACGCCGCCACGGCGCTCGGCTGGACGCTCCGGCGGAGCGGGGCCGAGAAGGCCGGCCTCGTCGCGGCCCTCATCGGCGCCGGCGTCGCCGGCCTCGTCCTGATCGCCATGGTCATCGTCGTCGTGGTGCTCCTGCTGCTCTAGCGGGGCCTCGCGAACCGTCGCGGAACCGCGGGTGGCAGGATGGCGTCCGGTCTTCTGAGAGGGGCGGGCGTGCAGGTCGGGGACGGGACGCTGGCGGTGGGCGCCGGACGGCCGGAGGCGGAGAACCACGCGCCGGCCCTGCCGGGGCCGGTGTTCGCGGCGTACTACCACCTCGCCGGGGAAGCGAGCGGCCCCTACACCTACGGGCGCGACTCGAATCCGACGTGGACCCTGCTCGAACGGGCGATCGGCGAGCTGGAGGGCGGCGCGGAGGTCGTCGCGTTCTCGTCCGGGATGGCGGCCGTCGCGGCCGTGCTGCTGTCTCAGGTGCGCGCCGGCGATGTCGTGGTCCTGCCCGACGACTGCTACCAGACCACACGGGCGTTGAAGGACCGGCTGGAATCGTTCGGCGCGGTCGTGCGGACGGGGCCGACCGCGCGCGACGCGCAGCTGGACCTGCTGGACGGCGCCCGGCTGGTGTGGCTGGAGTCGCCGTCCAACCCCCGGCTGGACGTGTGCGACATCCGGCGGATCGCCGACGCGGCGCACGCGGCCGGGGCGCTCGTCGCGGTGGACAACACGCTGGCCACCCCGCTCGGGCAGCGCCCGCTGGACCTCGGCGCCGATTTCTCCGTCGCCAGCGACACCAAGGCCCTGACCGGGCACGGGGACCTGCTCCTCGGCCACGTCGCCGCCCGCGATCCGGAGTCGGCCGACGCGGTCCGGTTCTGGCGCAAGACCGTGGGCGCCGTCCCCGGGCCGATGGAGGCGTGGCTGGCGCACCGGTCGCTCGCCACACTGCAGCTGAGGCTGGACCGGCAGGACGCGAACGCGCTCGCGGTGGCCGAGGCGCTGCGGGGGCATCCGAAGGTCTCCGGGCTCAGGTATCCCGGGCTCCCGGACGACCCGGCCCACGAGGTCGCGGCCCGGCAGATGCGGCGGTACGGCTGCGTCGTGTCGTTCTCGCTGCGGGACGAGGCGTCCGCGGAGACGTTCCTCGGCTCGCTGCGGCTCGTCATGCAGGCCACCAGCTTCGGCGGTGTGCACAGCTCCGCGGAGCGGCGCGGGCGATGGGGCGGTGACGACGTCGACCCCGGTTTCGTGCGCTTCTCCGTCGGCGTCGAGGACACCGGCGACCTCGTGGCGGACGTCCTCCAGGCCCTGGAGAAAATCCCGTGATCGCCGGTGGCCGCCGGCTGTAGCGTGGCGGCCCATGAGCGACGCGCGGGCACTCCTGGAGAGCGGTGACATCACCGGGCTGATCCGGCATCTGCGTTTCAACGCGGACGGCATGGATTTGGCCGAGGTCGCGCGGCTGATGGAGGGCGCGGCGACCCTGTCGGGATTCGACGACATGCGCGAGGCGGCCGCGGCGATGGCCCGCGAGCAGGCACCGCAGGAGCTGTACGACTTCGGCTACGCGTGCATCGAACGCGGCATCCCGTTCCTGGCGGTCCCGCCGTTGAGGCGGGCGCTGCAGATGCTGCCCGACGAGCCCGCGCTGCTGATGGAGCTCGTGTCGGCGCTGGAGCGCGAGAACCGGCACGCCGAGGCCGTCGCGGAACTGGAACCGCGCGTGGACTCCCAGGACCCGTGGCCCGCGCGGTACCTGCTCGCCTACAACGCGCTGTTCGCCGGTGATCTCGCCCGCGCGGAGCACGAGGCGGGGCGGCTGCCCGCGCCGGACGACACCTGGACGCCCGCCCGCGACCGGCTTGCGCGCATGATCCAGCGGGCCCGCGCGGTACAGGACGTCAGCCCTCTCGACGGCACCGACCTGCGCGGCTGGCACTTCGCGCTCGGCGGGAGCGTCCTGCTCACCATCTCGCCGTACGGGTACGGCGACGGGATGACGGGCCGGTTCGCCTACACCTCGGACGCCTACTCGACGTGCCGGCGCGGCCTCGACCGGCTGCGGCTGGTCCTGGACGCGGCGGGCCGGCGGCCCGCGTCGGTCGGGCTGTTCCCCGACCGGTCGAGCCGGATCCTCGGGCTGGCCGCGGCGCGGCTGTTCGGGCTGCCCGCCGAGCCGTTCGCCCCGGGACGTCCCGATGTCCTGGTGGTCGCCTACGACCTGAACGAGACGGACGCGGAAGGGCTGTGGGAGCGTGCCGAGGGCCAGGTGCTGTTCGAGCACGCGACCTGCTGGACGGACCCGCCGGCGGTGAGCGCCGACGTCACCGGCCTCCTGCACCAGGTGGTGAAGGCGCCGTGGGGCGAGCAGCTGCGGTTCTCGCCGAGCGGCGAGACGGAGACCGTCCCGCCGGACGAGCGTCCCGCGGAGGAGCTGGCCGAGGAGATCGTCCGCGCCGATCCCCACGAGCCCGACGACGGCGCGGACGACGGCGCGCCGCCCGACCCCGACGAGTTGCTGGCCGGGTTCGTCCGCGCGGCGGCGGGCCGGTGGCTCACCGGCCCGCGGGACATGGTGCATTCCCCCGGGCCGGTGCCCAGCAGCAGGTTCATCTAGGCAGCAGGTTCTTCTAGGTGGCGGTCAGGCTCTCCAGGTCGGCGAGCAGCTCGGAGGCGAGGACCGGGTCCAGGTCGGCGAAGCCGCTCTCGAACGTGCGGGACCGGTGGTACTCCCCCGCCGACCGGGCGGCCCGGACGTGCGCGATCTTCTGCTCGGGGTGCAGGTCGACGTAGCCCGCGACGACGCCGGGGCTCAGCTCGACCACGACCGTCACCTTCGGGTCGAGCGTCCAGGAGATCCAGTGCTCGATGCCGTTGTCCTGCGGGGCGCCGCGCCGCCACCCCATCCGGGTGAGCCCGAGGATCCTCCCGGTCGGGACGGTCAGGCCCTCGAACCGCTCCAGCCGGCCGTCCGCGCCCTCCCCGTCGGCGAGGGTGCGGACGGGGCGGCCGAGCTGCGGGAACGGCTGCAGGATCTCGTAGTCGGCGAACAGCTCCGACCACGCGCCGACCGAGTCGCCCAGCCGCAGCGGATGGGCGATCTGGACCGTCGCCGCCTCCGGGAGCTCGACCGCGTCGTCGTCGAGGTCGGCGAACGTGCGGTCCTCCGCGATGCGGAAGGCGCGGTCGCCGCTCAGCCAGACCAGCCGGCGGGCGAGGTGCCACATCAGCGGGTGGCCGACGACGAACTCGGCGAACTCGGCGCGCGTCCATGCGCGGCCCAGGACCATCGACGACTCCAACCGGGCCACCTCGACGGACGCGACCGCGCGGACGTCCTTCTTCAGCTCCGCGAACCGCTTGTGGGCGGCGGGCGCCAGGTCCTGATCGTCCTTCGCGCCCGGCTTGGGCAGCGACGTGCGAGACCGGCCGCTCTCGTCCGCGATGGTGGGCCTGAGCTGCTCGTCGAAGCCGACCACGAACCGGCGCGGACCGTAGTCGAGCGTGAGCGTCCCGGCGGAGTCCAGGCCGAACCGCGGGACGAGCCGGTCCGCCAGCTGGTCCGGTGTCAGGCCCTCCCGCTTCGCCACCGCCGCCAGCCTGCGCTCCGCCTCGCCCTTCAGCCCCTTGTACTTCGACTTCCGCGCGATGCCGCTGATGTGCGTCAGGGCGACGTCGCCGCCGATCTCGGCGAGCACGGCGAGGCCGTGGACCGCGCGGCCGTAGCCGCCGCTCTCCCCCGGCCACCTCTTGATGTGCGGGGCGAGGAGGCGGACGGTCTCGTCGTCGCCGAACCGGCCGAGCATGGCCAGCACGAAGCCGCTGCGGCCCGGCAGGCCCGCCTCCAGCCAGGCCGTGAACACCGCCCGCGAGAACGCCGCCAGCGCCTCCCGCCCGCAGACCTCGACCGCCCCGTCCAGGACCGGGTTCACGTCGATCCCGCGGCTGTCCGGCACCGTCATGGCGAGCAGCAGGGTGCGGACCGCCTCGGGCGGAAGCTGCCCGCCCCCTTCCAGCGCGGGGCCGGGCAGCGCGCCGAGGTCCAGCCACTTGGGCAGGGGCGGCGGCTTGTACGGGGGCTCGGCGGGGGCCGCGGCGGGCGGTGCGGCCGCGAGGAGGGCGGCGACCGCCGCGGCGGCCTCGTCCCCGTGGACGCGGGCCGCCCCGGCGACGTCCCCCTCGATGGACCGCAGCGCCTTGACGGCGTTGCGGCGGGGGCCGACGCGCTTGCCCAGCGCGTCCGGCACCAGGTACGGGACGGCCGCGAGCCCGTGCCGCTCGAACCACGTGCGGGCGAGCTCCTGCACCGACTTGAGCCGGTAGAGCCAGTCGGCGAACAGCCGGGCGACGCCGGCGGACAGGAACGGCAGCAGGATCGGGCCGGTGCCGAACGGGTTCTGCTTCGCCAGGCGGAACGACACGTCCCACGCGTCGGTCTCGAAACGCGCCACGATCGGCCGGAGCGAATGGTCGAAGTCCCACGTCACGTGCGGTTCCCAGCCGGCCAACAGCGACCGGGCGAGATGCTCGGGGGCCTGCGCGAGGAACCCGGCCCGGGTGGGCTCGTATCCCATCCGGCCGTCCCGGAACTCCTCGGCGGCCTTCTCCCACTCGTCGTCCTGCCAGGACCCGTAGGCGCGCGTCTTCGCCCACCGCTCGCGCTCGCCGGGTTCCCAGCGGACGGCGCGGCCGTCCGGCGGTGTCAGGCCTGGGACGAGGATCGGCTCGTCATCGAGCGGCCCGGCGGTGGCGGGCTTGCGCTTCCACGGCGGGTCCAGCAGGGCCTTCGGCAGGTTCATGGCCTCTCTCAGGTCAGGGTCGCGAGATCGGCGAGTATCTCGGAGGCGGTCACGGGATCGAGGTCGGCGAAGGACGCCATTCCCCCGCCGCCCCTCCAGAGCTGGCCGGGGTGCCGGGTCAGGGCGATGGTGCGCAGCGTCTGGTCGGGCAGCGCGTCCACGGCGCCGACCGCGATACCGGGGTCGAGGTCGATGGCGAGGTACCGGCCGCCCGGGAGCCGCCGGGAGATCCAGCCCTCGATACCGGCGTCCTGCGGCGCGCCGCGCTCCCAGCCGCGCGAGGTCAGCCCGAGCACCTTCCCGACCGGGACCGTCAGGCCCTCGAACCGGGGCAGCCGCCCGCTGGCGCGCTCCTCGTCCGTGAGCCGGTGGACGGCGCGTCCGAGCTGCGGGAACGGCTGGAGGATCTCGTAGTCGGCGAACACCTCCGACCACGCGCCGAGCGAGCCGTCCAGGTCGACGGGGTGCGCGATGCCGACGGCCGCGAAGCCCGCCAGGGTGAAGACGTCGTCGTTCACGTCGGCGTACGTGCCGTCCTCGGCGACGCGGAACGCGGTGGTCGCGCCGCCGTCCCTCTCGCCGTCCCTCTCACAGGCCAGCCAGACCAGGCGCCGGACGATGTGCCGGACGAGCGGATGCCCGGCCAGCAGCTCCTCGAACTCCCGCACGGGCCAGCGGCGCCGCGTGACCATGCAGGTCTCCAGGCGGCGGAGCTGGCCGGCGGCGACGGTGCGGACGTCCTTCTTCAACGTCGAGTACGCCTTGTAGGCGGCGGGCGCGAGGTCGGGATCATCCTTCGCGCCGGGTTTGGGGAGGGCCTTGCGGCGCGTGCCGCTCTCGTCCGACACGAAGGGCCTGAGCTGCTCGTCGAACCCGACGACGAACCGGCGCGGGCCGTAGTCGAGGGCCATGCTGCCGTCCGCGTCCAGCCCGAAGTCGGGGACGAGCCGGTCGGCGAGCTGCTCGGCGGTCAGCCGCAGGTTGGCGGCGACCTCGGCGATCTTGTCCTGCGCCCGGGCCCGCAGCGCCTTGAACCTGACCCGCTGCGCGATGCCGTGCAGGTGCATGAGGGCGACGTCGGTGCCGATGGCGGCGAGCACGTCCAGTCCGGTGACCGCCTTGGCGTGCCCGCCGTCGCCCGGCCACGCGCGGATCACCGGGGTCAGCCGGCGGACCGTACCGTCGTCGCCGGTCAGGCCGAGCTGGGTGAGCGCCCAGCCGTCCTTGGACGACGCGCCTTGCGCCTCCCACTGCCGGAACAGCCCCCAGCCGAACTCGGCGAGCGATCCCCGGTCGCACAGGTCGCGGACGGTGTTCACCCCGGCGTAGTCGTCACCGGGCCTGGACATCGCGAGCATCGTCACGACGTGGCGCGCGGCGGCGTCCGGCAGCGCCCGGGCGCGGTCGCGCAGGAGGATCTGCGGGAGCAGCCGCACGTCGGCCCAGTCGCTGATCCGGGGGATCCTCGAGGGGAGCAGGTCCAGGGGGTCGGCGGCCACCAGCGCCTCGATCGCCGCCGCGGCCGTGTCCCCGTGGACGCGCGCCGCCTCGACGACGGCCTCGGCCCCCTCTGCGGCCGCGATGAAGCGCAGCGCGGCCTCGGCGGCGCGCCGTCCGGCGCCCGTTTTGCCCAGCGCCGGAGGGAGCAGCGCGGGGACGGCGGCCAGGCCGTGCCGCCGGAACCAGGTCCGCGCCGTATCCCCGGCCTGCTTGAGCCGGACGAGCCAGTCGGCCATCAGCCGGGCGACGTCGTCGCTCAGGTAGGGAAGCAGGATCCCGCCGGCGCCCGCCGGGGCGCGGCGCGCCGCGAACACCGCGGCGTCCAGTGCGTCCAGCTCGAACCGGGCGACGACGACCCGCATCCATTCGCCCACGTTCCCGTGGTCGGGCGGCTCCCACCCGGCGAGGAGCGGGCGCACCAGGTCCTCGGGTCCCTCCACGAAGAACAGCGGGTGCATGTGAGCCGGCAGGTAGCCCAGCTTGAACTTCTCCGCCTGGACGTCCCAGTCCAGCCGGTCGACCCAGCGCCACAGATGGTGCAGGTCGACCGTCCACTCGTCCCGCTCGCCCGGCTCCCAGGCGATGGAGCGCGTGCCGGGCGCCGCGAGGACCTTCACGACCGGCCTGGCCCTCGGCCGGGGACGCGCCCACGGCGGATCGGCGAGCAGCGGCGGCAGCGCCTCGTCCGGCGCCTCCGGCAGCCGCACGATGGACGCGCGGGCCGCCTCGACGGCGGCGCGCGATTCCTCCGGAAGCTCCGGCGGCATCGCCTCCGCGAGATCCGGATGATTGATCAGATGCGCCCGCAGCAGTTCCTCCGTCTCGGGGCTGCGCGGCGCCGCGGCCAGCAGCCGCAGCGCCCGCTCGGGGAACCTCCCGGCCGCGGCCGACAGCGCGGGCCGGACGTACTTGCGGTCGAACCGGTCCACGAGCGCCTGGAACGCCTCGTCGACCGGCAGGCGCGCCAGGGCGTCCAGCAGGTTCCGGGTGGTGTCGCCGTCGGCGTACCGGTCGTCCAGCGCCGCGGTGAGCAGGGGCACCGTGGCGGACGGCCCGACACCGTCCACGAGGGTCGCGACGATGCTCGGGCTCCGGTCGTGGTAACCGAGCGGCAGGGTGGCCGGGTCGGCCTGATCCGGTGCTCCGAGCGAGCAGAACAGCATCCAGCGGAAGGTCAGGTGGTGGGGCAGCCGCGCGACGGCCGGATCGGCGCAGACCTCGTCCACCCAGTCTCCCCGCGCCGGCACGAGATAGGAGACGACCATTCTCTGGAGGGACGTCCGCCGCGCGCCCGCCAGCCATTCGACGGCCTCCGCGTACACGTCGTCGTCGGCGGCGGCCAGCTGCGACCGGAAACGGCGCGTAGCCTGCTCGTCCACCCACCAGGCGCCGATGTGGTCGGAGTGCCGGCGGGCACGGACGCCGCCCCAGGTCCTCTTGCTCCCCGCCTGGAGGTATTCGACCGTGATCTCGCACAGCTCGGCGTAGGCGCGGGCGGCGAAGGGCAGGCCGTGCTCGACCGCCCACGCGTCCTGGAACGCGCCCACCCCGCCGGCTTCACGCCACCCGGGCAGGGAGACCGCCACCGACGCGACCACCGCCGCGCCCAGCGGATCACGTTCCCCCCGCAGATGGGCGCGTGCGCTCTCGGCGAGCTCCGGGGTCGTTCCCGGCAGGGCGAGGATGTTCTCGATCTCCGAGCACGCCCTGTCCACGAACGCCCGTGCCTTCTGGGACGCCGATCCGTCGATCCGCGCCTCCGGCCATGGCCCCGGACGGTCGCGGCGGGGATGGGCGATCCTCCGCCACGCGTCCGGCATCTCCCAGGTGCTCTCGTCTGCCGCGCTCGCCATGGGGCCACACCGTAGAGGAGATGACCGACAATGCAGATCAACTTCCCGAACGCATGTCCCGCTCGACGGCGTCGGCGGCCTTGCGGGCGGCGATCAGCACGGGGTCCCAGACGGGCGCGAACGGCGGCGCGTAGCCGAGGTCGAGGCCCGTCATCTCCTCGACCGTCATCCCGTGCCACAGCGCGATCGCCAGGCCGTCCACACGCTTGGCGGCGTTCTCCCTCCCGACGATCTGCGCGCCGAGCAGCCGCCCGGACCTGCGTTCGGCGATCAGCTTGGTCGTCATCTTCGCCGCGCCGGGGTGGTAGCCGGCGCGGGTGGTGGACTCCACGACCACGCTCAGCGTCGCGAAACCGGCGGCGGCCGCCTCGCGCTCGTTCAGCCCCGTCCGCGCGACCTCCACGTCGCAGATCTTCGAGACGGCGGTGCCGACGACGCCGGGGAACGTGGCGTAGCCGCCGCCGAGGTTGACGCCCGCGACGCGGCCCTGCTTGTTGGCGTGCGTCCCGAGCGCGATCGCGACCGGGGCGCCGGAGACGAGGTGCCGGGTCTCGACGCAGTCGCCGGCCGCCCACACCCGCTCGGCGCGGGTGCGCATCCGCCGGTCGGTGACGATGCCGCCGGTCGGACCGGTCTCCACCCCGGCGTCCCGGGCGAGGCCGGAGGCCGGTTTCACACCCAGGCCGAGGACGACCAGATCGGCGGGCAGCGTCCGGCTTCCGGTCCGGACGGCGGTGACGCGCCCTTCCGGCGATGCGTCGAAGCCTTCGACGGGCTCTCCCAGGTGCAGCTGCACGCCGATGCCGCGCATCGCGTCCGCGACGATGGCGCCCATGTCCGGATCGAGGGTCCCCATCGGCTGGTCGGCGGCGTCCACGAGGGACACCTCCAGGCCGCGCATCACCATCGCCTCCGCCATCTCCAGGCCGATGTAACCGCCGCCCACGACGACGGCCCGGCGCGGCTTCTCCTCTTCGAGGACGCGGCGGATCGCGACCCCGTCGCCGAGGATCTGCACGCCGTGGACGCCCGCGGCGTCCGCCCCGGGCAGCCGCGGCCGGATCGGGTCGGCACCGGTCGCGATCATGAGGTCGTCGTAGGGCTCCCAGTGCTCGCCGCCCTCGTCGAGGGAGCGGATGCGCACCCGGCCGCCGTCCAGGTCGATCTCGACGGCCTCGGTGCGCAGCCGCAGGTCGATGCCGCGGTCGCGGAACTCGGCGGGCGTGCGGGCGATGAGCGCGTCGAGGTCGTCGACCACGCCGCCGACGTAGTACGGGATGCCGCACGCGGAGTAGGACGCGTGCCACCCGCGCTCGACCACGACGATCTCCAGCTCGTCCGGGCCGCGCCTCCGGCGGGCCTGGGACGCGGCGCTCATCCCCGCGGCGTCACCGCCGATGACGAGCAGCCGTTCGCGTGCGGCCATGCCGGTCTCCTCCCCTGATGATCGTCCTACTCCAGACCGTAGACCCGGCGGGCGTTGCCCGAGGCGATCATCTCCGCGACGCGCGCGGCGTCGGAGGACGTCCAGGCGCCGTCCTCCACTCCCCCGGCCAGGAACCCGGCGAGCCCGTGGCGGAACAGCAGGGCGCCCAGGTGGTACAGCTCCGCCAGCCCGAACGCGTCGGAGGAGTACAGCACCTTCCCGAAGGGGGCCAGCTCCAGCAGCTCGGCGATCAGCGCGGGCGAGCGGTGGCCGAGGTTGTGGGTGGCGAGGCCCACGTCGACGTACACGTTCGGGAGCACCTGCGCCAGGTACCCGGCGTGCCGGTGGAACGGGTAGTTGTGCAGCAGCATCGCCGGGACGGGGTCCATCGCGCGGAGCAGCTCGATGAGCAGCAGCGGGTCGCCGCGGCGCAGGTCGGCGTCCACGTCCCCGTACCCGACGTGGAACTGCACGGGCAGCCCGGCGTCCACCGCGCACCACACCAGGAACCGGTGCAGGATCTCGTCGCAGACGCGCGGCGGCTCGCCGCTGCTCTCCGCGGCGAGCATCAGCTGCCCGGCCGCGCCGGTGACCTCCGCCTCGGACGGCCGGATCCCCGACAGCTCCAGCCCGGCCCGGTAGGCCGCGATCGACTTGGCGCCGGCGGCCTCCCGTGCGCCGATCCGGGACCGCACCTCGTCGGCGAACCGGGCCGCCTCGACGCCGTCCGCCGCCACCTGCTCGGCGACGGACTCCAGCCGGACGATCTCGTGCGCCGCGGCGCCGGCGAGGCGTCCCAGGTCGGGCGGGTCGAGCAGGGCGGCCGGGCTGTGACCGGTGTCCACGCAGAGCGCGTCCAGCCCGGCGGCCTCCAGGAACCGGCGGTTGACCTCGGCCGCACCGAGCTCGGCCCGCCGGGACAGGTACTCGGCGGGCTCCGCATGCGCCTCCAGGCCGAGGACGGGCGGGCACCAGCGCCGCAGCGCGAACCCGACCTGGGTGTCGAACATGCTCACCCCCGGCGGGCCGGCGGTCTCGGCCTCGGTGAGCAGCTCCTCGAACCGTGTCCGGCCGAGGTTCTCGCCGAGGACGCCGTGGCAGTGGTGGTCGACCAGCGGCAGCGACTCCAGATACTCCAGCACGGCATCCGCCTTCCTCCGTCGAACCGGCCCCGGTTCTCCCTACGATGCCCTTACGGACCGTGTTCGTGCCCTCATTCACCCTGATCGGGAGTCAGCACCGTGGAACCGACCTCTGTCACCGCTCCGGAAGGACAGGCCCCCGGCGTCCGGCCGCTCGACGGGCACGAGCGCGCCCGGCTCGGCGCACGCGCGGCGGAGGCGGCGCGGAGGCTGGCCGGGCAGGGCCTCGTGGCCGTGGCGCTGACGTGGGTGGACGTCAGCGGGATCACCCGCACCAAGACGGTCCCGGTGGAGCGGCTGGAGCACGCCGCGGCGTGGGGCGTCGGGATGTCCCCGGTGTTCGACGTGTTCCTGCTGGACGACTCGATCGTGTCCGGGCGCCACATCGGGGGCCCGGTCGGTGACCTGCGGCTGCACCCCGACCTGGACCGGCTCGTCCCGCTGGCCGCGCTGCCGGGCTGGGCGCACGCGCCCGCGCACCGGTACGCGCAGGACGGCACCGTCCACCCGCTGGACACGCGCGCCCTGCTGCGCCGCGAGATCGACCGTCTGGCCGGGGATGGCTGGACGGTCAAGGCGGCGTTCGAGATCGAGTGGGCGGTGTCGAAGGGCGAAGGGGACGAGTTCTCCCCGGCCTGCAAGGGCCCCGCCTACGGGATGACGCGGGTCACCGAGCTGGCGGGCTACCTGCGGGACGTCCTGAAGGCGTTGCGCGAGACCGGCGTGACGGTCGTGCAGCTGCATCCCGAGTACGCGGCCGGGCAGTACGAGGTGTCGGTGGCCGCTGAGGACCCGGTGGGCGCGGCCGACACCGCCGTCCTGGTCAGGGAGACCATCCGGGCGGTGACCCTGGAGCACGGCATGGCCGCGTCGTTCTCCCCGAAGGTCGAGGCGGACGCGGTCGGCAACGGCGCGCACGTCCACCTCAGCCTGTGGCGGGAGGGCGCGGCGGACGGTCCGGCGAACGCGATGACGGGCGGCGGCGGCCCGTGCGGGATGACGGCGGCCGGGGAGGCGTTCACCGCCGGGATCCTGCGCCGGCTGCCGGCGCTGCTCGCGGTCGGCGCGCCGTCGGTGGCGAGCTACCTGCGGCTGATCCCCTCGCACTGGGCGGGCGCGTTCGCGTGCTGGGGGCTGGAGAACCGGGAGGCCGCGCTGCGGTTCGTCACGGGCGCCGAGGGCGAGCGCGCGACCGCGGCGAACCTGGAGGTCAAGTGCGTGGACGGCGCGGCCAACCCGTACCTGCTCCTGGCGGCTCTGCTCGCCGCGGGCCGGGACGGCCTCGGCACCGGCCTGACGCTGCCGGAGCCGGTCGGCACCGATCCCGCCGGTCTCGCGGAGGAGGAGCGCGCCGCCCGGGGCATCGCCGCGCTGCCGGCGTCGCTCGGGGAGGCGGTCGCGGCGTTCGAGGCGGACACCGTCCTGCGGGACGCGCTCGGCGAGGCCGTCACCGACACGGTGTCGGCGGTGCGGCGCGGGGAGATCGCGCTGCTGGACGGCGCGACGCCACAGCAGGTGGCCGCGGCGACCCGCTGGCGGCACTAGGAGTGTGCTGAACAAGGGGTGATGTGGGCGGGAAGGGCGCCGAGATGGCCGTCTGTGCGGCCGGTTGGGTCAGGCCCCGTGGGGTCGACAGAGTGGTCGCCCTTCCCGCGTGGTCCAGGTTGG